>NZ_BSQE01000010.1:0-231257 GCF_030268185.1 Pseudomonas sp. NBRC 100443 | reverse complement strand
CCCTCGCGAATTCCCCCGCCACGGAGGCCCGCCCCGAGGGTACGTCCCTGTAGCCCATCGGGGCTCTCGCGACATCCATGTCGCATGACCTCCTGAGCGCGGGTTTCGTTCGGCCTTCTGAAGGGGCGTTCCGGTGCGCTCGGGTATTTCTCTGGAAGTCCAAAAGCCAGAGCGAATGCGCTTTGGCTTTTCGTAGGAGCGAGCTTGCTCGCGAACCCAGGGCTCCGTTCTCGGGAATGTCGAGAGGAGGCAGGCGTTCCGGGATGACTCCGAACTCTCCGCACGCTCCGAACAGCCCCCTCTCCCTTTGGGAGAGGGCTGGGGTGAGGGAGCGAAGCCAGGCTGGCGCACCTTCGCTGAACCACCACATATCGCTTAAGTGAACAGCATTACCGCACTTGGCGGGGCTTCGTCTTTCCGGCTCAGTCCTTGCGCTGCGGCGACAGCAGCTCGATCTTGTAGCCGTCCGGGTCCTCGACGAAGGCCAGGATGCTGGTGCCGTGCTTCATCGGGCCCGGCTCGCGGGTGATCTTGCCGCCGCGCGAGCGGATGTCCTCGCAGGCCTTGTAGACGTCGTCCACTTCCAGGGCGATGTGGCCGTAGCCGGTGCCCAGCTCGTACTTGTCCACACCCCAGTTGTAGGTCAGCTCGATGACGCTGTTCTCGTCCTCGGCGCCGTAGCCGACGAAGGCCAGGGTGAACTGGCCGTCCGGGTAGTCCTTGCGGCGCAGCAGGGTCATGCCCAGGACCTCGGTGTAGAAGGCGATGGACTTGTCCATATCGCCGACGCGCAGCATGGTATGCAGCAGTCTCATGGGGGTCGTTCTCCTCATCCGGCCCGTTTCGGGCGCATAAAAGCAAACCCCGGCTCGTGGCCGGGGCTTGTCTGGCTCAGGCTGGCAAGCTTATCAGAACAGCTTGCGGCCCTTGTTCGCGGCGATGCGCATGCGCAGCGCGTTGAGCTTGATGAAGCCCGCGGCGTCGGCCTGGTTGTAGGCGCCGCCGTCTTCCTCGAAGGTCGCGATGTTGGCGTCGAACAGCGAGTCGTCGGACTTGCGGCCGACCACGATGACGTTGCCCTTGTACAGCTTCAGGCGCACCACGCCGTTCACGTACTCCTGAGAGGCGTCGATCATCTGCTGCAGCATCTCGCGCTCCGGGCTCCACCAGTAACCGGTGTAGATCAGCTTGGCGTAGCGCGGCATCAGTTCGTCCTTCAGGTGGGCGACTTCGCGGTCCAGGGTGATCGACTCGATGGCGCGGTGGGCCTTGAGCATGATGGTGCCGCCGGGGGTCTCGTAGCAGCCGCGGGACTTCATGCCGACATAGCGGTTCTCGACGATGTCGAGGCGGCCGATGCCGTTGGCGCCGCCGATGCGGTTCAGCTCGGTCAGCACCTGCGCCGGGGTCATTTCCTTGCCGTCGATGGCGACGATGTCGCCCTTGCGGTAGGTCAGCTCGATGTAGGTGGGGGCGTCGGGGGCCTTCTCCGGGGAGACGGTCCACTTCCACATGTCTTCTTCGTGCTCGGTCCAGGTGTCTTCCAGCACGCCGCCTTCATAGGAGATGTGCAGCAGGTTGGCGTCCATGGAGTACGGCGACTTCTTCTTGCCGTGGCGCTCGATCGGGATGCCGTGGGTCTCGGCGTAGTCCATCAGCTTCTCGCGGGACAGCAGGTCCCACTCGCGCCAGGGGGCGATGACCTTGACGCCCGGCTTGAGCGCATAGGCGCCCAGCTCGAAGCGCACCTGGTCGTTGCCCTTGCCGGTGGCGCCGTGGGAGATGGCGTCGGCGCCGGTCTCGTTGGCGATCTCGATCAGGCGCTTGGCGATCAGCGGACGGGCGATGGAAGTACCCAGCAGGTACTCGCCTTCATAAATGGTGTTGGCGCGGAACATCGGGAAGACGAAGTCGCGGACGAACTCTTCTCGCAGGTCCTCGATGTAGATTTCCTTCACACCCAGGGCCTTGGCCTTGGCGCGGGCAGGCTCGACCTCTTCGCCCTGGCCGAGATCGGCAGTGAAGGTCACCACTTCGCAGTTATAAGTATCCTGCAGCCACTTGAGAATCACCGAGGTATCCAGGCCACCGGAATACGCCAGGACTACCTTCTTCACGTCCGCCATGCCATCACTCCACGGGGGGTTGTCACGAAAACCCCCGATTCTACTGCCGCGCTTCAGGAAATTACAGAGGCGCGACAGCTTTTGACGACAAAGCGACAGATTCTATCGTGAGTGCGACTAGGCGCCGCGTGCTGGCGACTGGCCCGGCGGCGCCGAAGCCGGGGCATTGCCGGCCGGTGTCTTGGCCTGCGGGGCAGCGGGCGCGGGGGCTGGCGGCGCGGGCGGCGCGGGCGGCGTCGCGCTGGGCGCGGCGGTGGGCGCCGGCGGGGTTTCCGGCACGGCCTCGCGGGACAGGTGCAGGGTCACCCGGCGGTTGCGCGCGCGGTTGGCCTCGGAGTTGTTCTTCACCAGCGGGTAGCGCTCGCCGTAGAAGCGCACGGTGATCTGCTCCTCGGGCACGCCGTGGGCCTTGAGGTACTCCATCACCGCCACCGCGCGGCGCCGCGAGATGTCGCGGTTGCTCAGGCGGTTGCCGCTGTTGTCGGAATGGCCGTCCAGCTCGATGCGGTTCACCGTCGGGTCGGCCTTGAGGTACTGCAGGATGATGTCCAGCTTGGCGCGGGCCACGGCGTCCAGGGCGTCGCCGCCGCCGGGGAAGCCGACCTGCGCCTGGCGCACCTGCTCGAAGTTCACCGGCAGCATCTTCGTCGAGCAATCCTGCAACTGCGCGTAGCCGTCGGCGAAACGCGCCGGCAGCAGGCGCACCCGCAGGTCCTGGCCGCCCATGGCGCGCAGGCGCACCTCGGGGCTGCGCCCTTCCAGCACGCCGTCGAGCAGGCGCCCGGCCTGCTGCTGGCTGCTGGTGAAGGGCACCTCGCCGGCGACCAGGGCCACCGAGCCCAGGTTGATGTCGCCCTGGGTCGGCCGCCACGGCGGCGCCGCCGCCAGGAGCGTCGCCGAACCGCCGCCGGCCCAGTTGCGCTGCGGCTTGAGGCGGAAGGTCGGCTGCTCGCCGGCGCGCCAGACGAACTCGCCGACGCCGAAGCCGTCCACCTGTTGCGACAGGCGGCATTCGAACTGGTCGCCCGCCGCCGTCCAGCGCGCGTTCTCCAGGCGCGTCTGGAAGGTCAGCCCCCAGGCCGGCAGGCTGGCGCACAGGCCGAGCAGGAGAAAGTAGGAATGGCGCACGGACGGCTCCGGGTAATGCTGGAAAGTACCCAGGAGATATCGGACGGTCCCGGCGAAACTTGATAGCGAGTGCCGGCGGCGGGCTTTTCCGGTAGCATTTCCCCACTTCAATTCCGCTGCAAATCGTCCTCTGGTATCCCCATGTCCGACCGCCTGACCCTGCTGCGCCCCGACGACTGGCACATCCACCTGCGCGACGGCGCCGCCCTCGCCCAGACCGTCGGCGATGCCGCGCGCACCTTCGGCCGCGCCATCGTCATGCCCAACCTGGTGCCGCCGGTGCGCAACGCCGACGAAGCCGACGCCTACCGCCGGCGCATCCTCGCCGCGCGCCCGGCCGGCAGCCGCTTCGAACCGCTGATGGTGCTCTACCTCACCGACCGCACCAGTGCCGAGGACGTGCGCAACGCCAAGGCCAGCGGCTTCGTCCACGCGGCCAAGCTGTACCCGGCCGGCGCCACCACCAACTCCGATTCCGGCGTGACCAGCATCGACAACATCTTCCACGTGCTCGAGGCCATGGCCGAAGTCGGCCTGCCGCTGCTGGTGCACGGCGAGGTGACCCGCGCCGAGGTGGACGTGTTCGACCGCGAGAAGCGCTTCATCGACGAGCACCTGGCCCGCGTGGTCGAGCGCTTCCCGACGCTCAAGGTGGTCTTCGAGCACATCACCACCGGCGATGCGGCGCAGTTCGTCCTGGCCGCCCCGGCCAACGTCGGCGCCACCATCACCGCCCACCACCTGCTGTACAACCGCAACCACATGCTGGTCGGCGGCATCCGCCCGCACTTCTATTGCCTGCCGATCCTCAAGCGCAACGTGCACCAGGAAGCCCTGCTCGACGCCGCCACCAGCGGCAATCCGAAGTTCTTCCTCGGCACCGACTCGGCGCCCCACGCCCGCCACGCCAAGGAAGCGGCCTGCGGCTGCGCCGGCTGCTACACCGCCTACGCCGCCATCGAGATGTACGCCGAAGCCTTCGAGCAGCGCAACGCCCTGGACAAGCTGGAAGCCTTCGCCAGCTTCCACGGCCCGGACTTCTACGGCCTGCCGCGCAACGCCGACAGCATCACCCTGGTCCGCGAGGAATGGCAGGCGCCGGCCAGCCTGCCCTTCGGCGACCATGAGGTGGTGCCCCTGCGCGCCGGCGAAAAACTGCGCTGGCGCCTGCTGGAGGCCGGCGCATGAGCGAGGAGCATTACGAAGAGGAGTTCGACGGCAACTTCCCCCCCGGCCCGCGTCACCCCATGGCGCGCCGCTTCCGCGGCTACCTGCCGGTGGTGGTGGACGTCGAGACCGGCGGCTTCAACTGCGCCACCGACGCCCTGCTGGAAATCGCCGCGGTAACCATCGGCATGGACGAGAACGGCTACCTGTTCCCGGAACATACCCACTTCTTCCGCGTCGAGCCCTTCGAAGGCGCCAACATCGAGCCGGCGGCCCTGGAGTTCACCGGCATCAAGCTCGACCACCCGCTGCGCATGGCGGTGGCCGAGGAGCAGGCGCTCACCGAGATCTTCCGTGGCGTGCGCAAGTCGCTGAAGGCCAACGGCTGCAAGCGGGCGATCCTGGTCGGCCACAACAGCAGCTTCGACCTGGGCTTCCTCAACGCCGCGGTGAACCGCACCGGGATCAAGCGCAACCCGTTCCACCCCTTCTCCAGCTTCGACACCGCCACCCTCGCCGGCCTGGCCTACGGCCAGACGGTCCTGGCCAAGGCCTGCCAGGCCGCCGGCATGGAATTCGACAACCGCGAGGCGCACTCGGCACGCTACGACACCGAGAAGACCGCGGAGCTGTTCTGCGGGATCGTCAACCGCTGGAAGGAATGCGGTGGGTGGATGGAGGATGAGGACTGATCCTTGTTCTTGGCCCTTTGCTATGAGAAAGCCCCGCCGATCAGGCTGTGTGAAAACCCGAGCGGCTCTTCGAAGAGTGCGTTCCTACGTGAAATCTGAAAAGGCTTGGCTATTCAGCCAACCCAGAATCCGCGTAGAAACGCGAAATCCAGGTTGTTTTTTAACCAGCTGGACCGATCCGGAGGTTTTCACACAGCCTGCGATGCGGGGCTTTTTTATTGGATCGATGCCTGGGGCTGTTCGTGCCACCGGGGCGTCCGGCGTAGCCGGTGAACCCCATCGCGGACGGAGTCCGCTCCTACGCCCGTACCTCCCTGAACCTCAGGCTTACGCCGAGGTGCTCTTCGTAGGATGGGTTGAGCTTGCGATACCCATGCTGCCGGGGTGATGGGTATCGCTTCGCTCAACGCCATCCTACGAAAAACCATGCTTCCTGGAACCGTAGGAGCGGACTCCGTCCGCGATTGGGCCCTTCCCCCCCGAAAGACCGTTCGTCGACACGCCGAAAAGTCTCCTCTCATGCTTTGACAATCATTCTCATTAACATTAGTATCGACGCCAACAACCCCACACCAGTAGTGCCATCCATGTACGTCTGCCTCTGCCAAGGTGTTACCGATACCCAGATCCGCGACGCGATCTATGAGGGATGCTGCAGTTACCGCGAAGTGCGTGAAAGCACCGGCGTCGGCACTCAGTGCGGCAAGTGCGCCTGCCTCGCCAAGCAGGTGGTCCGCGAGACCCTCGGCGACCTGCAGGGCGCGCAAACGATGAACTACTCGCTGGCCTATGCCGCCAGTTGAGCGATGCCGATTCGGCATACGCCAGAAGAACCGGGCCCAGGCCCGGTTTTTTTATGCCCGCAATTCAAGGATTTAGCGCCTAACTGCGGAATGAAAACATTCGTATTCATATTCCTTTTTATAACTAAATCAATAGCTTACGTTTGACATCCGGTTATAAGAGGGCGAAAATTCCAGTCCTACCCACTCCACACGGCAGGACTCGGCATGAAAGGCGACAAGAAAGTCATCCAGCATCTGAACAAGGTCCTCGGTAACGAGCTGATCGCCATCAACCAATACTTCCTGCACTCGCGCATGTGGAACGACTGGGGCCTGAAGCGCCTCGGCGCCCACGAGTACCACGAGTCGATCGACGAGATGAAGCATGCGGACAAGCTCATCGAACGCATCCTCTTCCTCGAGGGCCTGCCCAACCTGCAGGACCTGGGCAAGCTGCTGGTCGGCGAGAACACCCAGGAAATGCTGCAGTGCGACCTGAACCTGGAACTCAAGGCCGCGAAGGACCTGCGCGACGCCATCGTGCATTGCGAAAGCGTGCATGACTACGTCAGCCGCGATCTGCTCAAGAACATCCTCGAATCCGAGGAAGAGCACATCGACTACCTGGAGACCCAGCTCGGCCTGATCCAGAAGGTCGGCCTGGAGAACTACCTGCAGTCGCACATGCACGAAGACGACTGACGGTTGCGGGCGCCGCCTCGCGCGGCGCCCCAGCCCTTCCCTACCCCGCCTGCTGCGGGCGGCGCACCAGGTGCGCCCAGAACAGCAGCCCCGCGCACAGCCCCACCACCACCAGCAACGCCTGCCGCAGGCCGATGTGCTCGGCCAGGATGCCGATCAGCGGCGGCCCCAGCAGCAGCCCGCCATAGCCGAACGACGCCACCGCCGCGACCCCGCTCGATGCCTCCACGCCCGGCCGGTTGCCGGCCGCGCCGATGAGGATCGGCACCACCACCGACAGCCCCAGGCCGACCAGGGCGAAGCCCGCCACCGAGAATTCGACGCGGCCGCCGAACAGCGCCAGCAGCATGCCGGCGATGGCCAGCAGGCTGAGCCCGCGCACCAGGGCGACGTCGGCGACGTGCACGCGCAACCGGTCGCCGAACAGCCGGCCGATCACCATGGTCGCCGAGAAGGCGGCGAAGCCCAGCGCGGCCATCCGCTCCGAAGCGCCCAGCACGCTATGCAGCAGCAGCGCGCTCCAATCCGCCACCGCGCCTTCGGAGACGAAGGCGCAGAGCGTCAGCAGCCCCAGGCCGACCAGCGCCGCCGGCGGCAGCCGGAGTCCCCGCCGGCGCGGTTGCGCGTCGGCCTGCGGTTCGCTGCGCCCTTCCAGCAGGCGCCGGCCGAACAGCGGCAGGGCCAGCAGCGCCAGCACGGCGAGCAGGCTGAAATGCCGGAACGGCGTGAGCCCCGCCAGCAAGGCCGCGCCCAGCGCGCCGAGCAGGCCGCCGAGGCTGTACATGCCATGCAGGCTCGACAGGCAGGGCCGGCCCAATAGGCGCTCCCCCTCCACCGCCTGGGTGTTCATCGCCACGTCCAGGGTGGCGAAGGTCAGCCCTACCAGCAGCAGCGCGAGAGCCAGCGCCCACCAGCTCTGGCACAGCCCCAGCAGCGGGAACACCAGCAGCAGCGCCGCGGCGCTGGCCAGGGTCACCCGCCGGCTGCCGAGGCGCCGCACCAGGGAGCCGGCGAAGGAGAACGCCAGCAATGCGCCGAGCCCGGCGCCCAGCAGCGCCTGGCCCAGGCCCTGCTCGTCGACGCCGGCGAGGTTCTTCAGCGCCGGGATGCGCCCCATGGCGCTGCCATGCACCAGCCCACCGGCGCCGAAGCAGAAGGCGCAGGCCCAGCGGGCCGCGCGGGCTCTCTTGCGGTCGTCCATCGGTTCGAATCCTTTCTCCGCACAAATGAAAAACCCCGCGCTGGCGCGGGGTTCTTCGCTACGGCGACTACGCCTGCGATCAGGCTTCGGCGTTGCCGACGGCCTGCTTGATCAGCGGCTGCAGTTCGCCCTTTTCGAACATCTCGACGAGGATGTCGCTACCGCCGACCAGTTCGCCCCCCACCCACAGCTGCGGGAAGGTCGGCCAGTTGGCGTACTTCGGCAGGTTGGCGCGGATTTCCGGGTTCTGCAGGATGTCGACGTAGGCGAATTTCTCGCCGCAGGCCATCAGCACCTGCGCGGCACGGGCGGAAAAACCGCACTGCGGAGCGTTCGGCGAACCTTTCATGTACAGCAGGATGGGGTTGTTGGCGATCTGCTCTTTGATGGTATCGATGATGTCCATTGGCTAACCTCGGCTGAACTTCGCTACTGCCCGGCAATGCAGCCGGTACTTTGCCGACAGTGTACCGGAAAGCCGAGCACAGCGCTCGGCTTTGCCGCGCGCCTCAGGCCGCCTCCACCTCCACCGGCACGCCGTTGAGCGCGGCGTTGCCGGACAGCGCGTCGAGGTGGCGCTCGTCGGTCAGGTCGTTGGCGCTGGCGCCGCCCTGCTCGCTGGCAATGGCCAGTTGCACGCCGGGGCGCGCATGGCCCCAGCCGTGGGGGAGGCTGACCACGCCGGCCATCACCTCGTCGCTGGCCGCCACCTCGATCTCGACGCTGCCCACCCGCGAACGCACCCGCACCCGCTGGCCATCCACCAGGCCGCGGCTGGCCAGGTCCCGGGGGTGCATCAGCAACTGGTGGCGCGGCTTGCCCTTCACCAGGCGGTGGTAGTTGTGCATCCAGGAGTTGTTGCTGCGCACGTGACGGCGGCCGATCAGCAGCAACTGGCCCTCGGCCGGCGCCGGGGTGTCGGCGAAGCGCCCGAGGTCGGCGAGGAACAACGCCGGCGCGGCTTCCACCTGCCGGCTGGGGGTCTTCAGGCGCGCCGCCAGGTTCGGCCGCAGCGGGCCAAGATCCAGGCCATGGGGATGCTCGCGCAGGCGCGCCAGGCTGAGCTTGTGCTCGCTGGCATCGCCATAGGGACCGAAGCGCAGGCCCATGTCGATCATCTGTTCCGGCGCCATGGTCGGCTTCAGCTCGGTGCCCTGGCGCGCGGCATAGGCCCTGGCCAGGCCGACGAAGATTTCCCAGTCGTGCAGCGCGCCGGCGGGCCTGGGCAGCACCGCCTCGTTGAAGCGGGTGACGTTGCGCACCGCGAAGACGTTGAAGGTGCTGTCGTAGTGCTCGTGCTCCAGCGGCGCGGTGGGCGGCAGGATGAGGTCGGCGTAGCGCGTGGTCTCGTTGATGTAGAGGTCGATGGCGAGCATGAACTCCAGGCCGTCCAGGGCCTGCTCCAGGCGCCGCCCGTTGGGGGTGGAGAGCACCGGGTTGCCGGCCACGGTGACCAGCGCGCGGACCTGGCCCTCGCCCTCGCTGAGCATTTCCTCGGCCAGGGCCGCCACCGGCAGCTCGCCGCCGTACTCCGGCAAGCCGGACACCCGGCTGCGCCAGCGGCCGAAGGCGCCGCCGGAAGTGCTCGCCACCAGGTCCACGGCCGGCGTGGTGCAGAGGCTGCCGCCGACGCGGTCGAGGTTGCCGGTGACCAGGTTGATCAGTTGCACCAGCCATTGGCAGAGGGTGCCGAAGCGCTGGGTGGAAACGCCCATGCGCCCATAGCACACCGCCTTGTCGGCGGCGGCGAAGTCCCGGGCCAGGGCGCGGATGCTCGCCGCCGGCACGCCGCAGCGCTGCGCCATGGCCTCGACGCCGAAGGGCGCCAGCGCCGCGCGCACCTCCTCCAGCCCAACCACCGGCAGGTGGCTGGCGCGCCCCAGGTGCTCACCGAACAACACGTCGAGGATACCCAGCAGCAGCGCCGCGTCCTGCCCCGGGCGGATGAACAGGTGCTGGTCGGCCAGCGCCGCGGTCTCGGTGCGCCGCGGGTCCACCACCACCAGGCGGCCGCCGCGGGCCTTCAGGGCCTTGAGGCGTTTCTCCACGTCCGGCACGGTCATGATGCTGCCGTTGGAAGCCAGCGGGTTGCCGCCGAGGATCAGCATGAAGTCGGTGTGGTCGATGTCCGGGATGGGGATCAGCAGGCCGTGGCCGAACATCTGCTGGCTGACCAGGTGGTGCGGCAGCTGGTCCACCGAGGTGGCCGAGTAGCGGTTGCGCGTCTTCAACTGGCCGAGGAAGTAGTTGCTGTGGGTCATCAGCCCGTAGTTGTGCACGCTGGGGTTGCCCTGGTACACGGCCACCGCGTCGTTGCCGTGGCGCTCGCGGATCTCCGCCAGGCGCGCGGCGACCAGCTCGAAGGCCTCGTCCCAGGCGATCGGCTGCCACTCGTTGCCGACCCGCCGCATCGGCTGGCGCAGGCGGTCGGGGTCGTTCTGGATGTCTTGCAGGGCCACTGCCTTGGGGCAGATGTGGCCGCGGCTGAAGCTGTCCTGCGCATCGCCCTTGATCGACAGGATGCGCTGCTCCTCGGTTTCGATGGTCAGGCCGCAGATGGCCTCGCACAGGTGGCACGCACGGTGGTGGAGGGTCTTGCTCATGGCTCGCCTCTTGTTGTTGCGCCGGCCTTCATGGGCCGGTCATTACCAGAGCGAGCACTATGGAACCGCGCCGCGGCGAACGCCACAAGCCTAAGTGCAGTGAATCGGGGGATATAGACGTGAATCGGGCCGGCACGAGGCCGGCCCTCCACCAGGGGACGACGGTCGGCAGAGGGGGGATGCCGACCGTGCCGGCATCAGCGGATGCCGGCGATGTTGCCTTTGTTGCCGGTGACCTTGACGTCGACCTTCTTGAACACGAAGTAGTCCTGTACCGACACCTCGTAGCGCGGCGCGACGATCAGGTCGGCGCCGGAGCTCTTCACGGCCTTGAAGGCCGCGGCGGACTTGACGCTGGACACCGGGTCGAAGGACAGCAGCGAGCCGCCGTCGGTGCCGCCGTAGGCCACGCCGTCGGCGAACTGGTTGTCGCCGCCGAACTTGAGGAAGCCGAACAGGATGTTCACCGAGGATTGGCCGGTGATCGGCTCGCCGACGCGGACGTCGGCCTTGAGGTCGGTGCTCACCACGCCATCCATGGGCGCCGACGGCTGGTTGACGTTGTAGCTGGTGCAACCGCTGGCGGTCACGATCACCGCTGCCAGGGCGGTGCTCATCCATAGTTTCTTCATTGAAAGCTTCTCCTAATGGCTTGTGCCGCCGGACTCGGCGGCGGCGAAAAGCTATCAAGGGAGACGCGGGCATTTATGTAGTCCCGCTCGCCAGACCCAATAGGACCTTTCCGTTCGTTTGCGAAATGTTCCGAAACCCGCCGCCACCGGGCCCGGCGGGGCTCTCCGCAGCAAACTTGCGTGGATGCGTAATTTCCTTATAGGATCGCGTCTTCCCCCTAAATTTCCGCTGCATGCGGTCAGGCCGCAGGTTCAGTCCGTTTTTTCTCGAAAAGCCGGCCAGACCCTCGGTCGCAACTCTGAGAACAAGCAGTAGGTACTGAATCATGAGCGCAAGGCACTTCCTCTCGATGCTGGATTACACGACCGACGAACTCCTCGGTCTGATCCGCCGCGGCAGCGAGCTGAAGGACCTGCGCGACCGAGGCGTGCTCTACGAGCCACTGAAGAACCGCGTGCTGGGCATGATCTTCGAGAAGGCCTCCACCCGCACGCGGATCTCCTTCGAAGCCGGCATGATCCAACTCGGCGGCCAGGCGATCTTCCTCTCCCCGCGAGACACCCAGCTGGGCCGCGGCGAACCCATCGCCGACGCGGCGAAGGTGATGTCGCGCATGGTCGACGCGGTGATGATCCGCACCTTCGCCCACAGCACCCTCACCGAGTTCGCCGCCAACTCCCGCGTGCCGGTGATCAACGGCCTGTCCGACGACCTGCACCCCTGCCAGTTGCTGGCCGACATGCAGACCTTCCACGAGCACCGCGGCGGCATCGCCGGCAAGACGGTGGCCTGGATCGGCGACGGCAACAACATGTGCAACAGCTACATCGAGGCGGCCATCCGCTTCGACTTCCAGCTGCGCGTGGCCTGCCCCGAAGGCTACGAGCCCAGCGCCGCGCTGCAGGAACTGGCCGGCGAGCGCGTGCGCGTGGTGCGCGACCCGCGCGAGGCGGTGGCCGGCGCGCACCTGGTGAGCACCGACGTCTGGGCCTCCATGGGCCAGGAAGACGAAGCCCAGGCGCGCCTGCGCACCTTCCGCCCCTACCAGGTGAGCCGCGAACTGCTCGACGGCGCCGCCGCGGACGTGCTGTTCATGCACTGCCTGCCGGCGCACCGTGGCGAGGAGATCAGCGAAGACCTGCTGGACGACCCGCGTTCGGTGGCCTGGGACCAGGCGGAGAACCGCCTGCACGCGCAGAAGGCGCTGCTCGAACTGCTGGTCGAGCACGCCCACTACGCCTGACCTTCACCCAGCCGCACGGCCCCGGCCCGCCGTGCGGCACGGGGTCGCCGCGTTCGCGCCGGCGAGTAATTCTCATTCGCCACGTGTAAACTCTCTGCCTCCGCTTCTTTCTCCACGGCCCGATCCATGACCCGACCGCTGTTGCTCGAACTCAGAAACCTCTCCTGTGGCTATGGGCAGCAGCGCGTGGTGCAGGACGTCAGCCTGCACCTGAACGCCGGCGACATCGGCTGCCTGCTGGGCCCTTCCGGCTGCGGCAAGACCACCACCCTGCGCGCCATCGCCGGGTTCGAGCCGGTGCAGGCAGGCGAGATCCACCTGGCCGGCGAGACCATCTCGCGCCCCGGCTTCACCCTGGCGCCGGAGAAGCGCCGCATCGGCATGGTGTTCCAGGACTACGCGCTGTTCCCGCACCTGACGGTGGAGGACAACGTCGCCTTCGGCATCCGCAAACACCCCGAACGCCGGCGCATCGTCACCGAGCTGCTGGAACTGGTGAAGCTCGACAAGCTCGGCCGGCGCTACCCCCACGAGCTGTCCGGCGGCCAGCAGCAGCGCGTGGCCCTGGCCCGCGCGCTGGCCCCCGAGCCGCTGCTGCTGCTGCTCGACGAGCCCTTCTCCAACCTCGACGTGGAGCTGCGCCGCAAGCTCAGCCACGAGGTCCGCGAAATCCTCAAGGCGCGCGGCACCAGCGCCGTGCTGGTGACCCACGACCAGGAAGAGGCCTTCGCCGTCAGCGACCAGGTCGGCGTGTTCAAGCACGGCCACCTGGAGCAGTGGGACACTCCCTTCAACCTCTACCACGAGCCGCAAACGCCCTTCGTCGCCAGCTTCATCGGCCAGGGCTATTTCATCCGCGGGCAGATGCTCGACCCGGACAGCGTGCAGACCGAACTGGGCGTGCTGCGCGGCAATCGCGCCTACAGCCTGCCACAGGGCAGCGCGGTGGACGTGCTGCTGCGCCCGGACGACCTCGTCTACGCCCCGCAGGGCACCCTGAAGGCGCGCATCGTCGGTAAGTCGTTCCTCGGCGCGGCCACCCTGTACCGCCTGCAACTGGCCACCGGCACCCTGCTGGAGTCGATCTTCCCCAGCCATGCCGACCACCAGCCGGGCGAGGAAGTGGGCATCGGCGTGGCCGCCGACCACCTGGTGCTGTTCCAGGCCGAGGGTAGCGTGGCGCTGGACTCGGCGCGCTGACTCCGCCCCGTTGTTCGTGCCGGTGAATCCCATCGCGGGCAGGGCCCTACAGGTTGCGGGAAGCACGGTATGCCTCCCCCGTAGGAGCGGACCTTGTCCGCGATAGCCGGACAATCCGGCGCGATTCGCGGATGAGATCCGCTCCTACGCTGCCCCACCCACGCCATTCCCATGTAGGAGCGCGCCCTGCGCGCGAATCGCGGGCAGGGCCCGCTCCTACAGGTTGTCGGGAAGCACGGTATGTCTCCCCCGTAGGAGCGGACCTTGTCCGCGATAGCCGGAGGTCCAGGCGCGGTTCGCGGATGAGATCCGCTCCTACGCTGCCCCACCCACGCCATTTCCATGTAGGAGCGCGCCCTGCGCGCGAATCGCGGGCAGGGCCCGCTCCTACAGGTTGCGGGAAGCACAGTATTCCTCCCCCGTAGCGGACCTTGTCCGCGATAGCCGGACGATCCGGCGCGATTCGCGGATGAGATCCGCCTACGCTGCCCCACCCACGCCATTTCCATGTAGGAGCGCGCCCTGCGCGCGATTTCGCGGGCAGGGCCCGCTCCTACAGGTTGCCGGGAAACACGGTATGCCTCCCCCGTAGGAGTGGACCTTGTCCGCGATAGCCGGACAATCCGGCGCGATTCGCGGATGAGATCTCCTACGCTGCCCTACCCACGCCATTCCCATGTAGGAGCGCGCCCTGCGCGCGATTTCGCGGGCAGGGCCCGCTCCTACAGGTTGCCGGGAAGCACGGCATGCCTCCCCCGTAGGAGCGGACCTTGTCCGCGATAGCCGGAGCCACCAGCGCGATTCGCGGATGAGATCCGCTCCTACGCTGCCCCACCCACGCCATTTCCATGTAGGAGCGCGCCCTGCGCGCGAATCGCGGGCAGGGCCCGCTCCTACAGGTTGTCGGGAAGCACGGTATTCCTCCCCCGTAGCGGACTCCGTCCGCGATTCGGCGGATAACGCCGTAGCGAACCGCATTGCGCCGCGGCTCAGGCCTTCTCCGCCTGCCCCGCCTCGACGATGGCCAGCACCGCCGCCTCGTCCACCGCGTCCATCTGCTCCGGCCGCAGGAAGCGCTCGCCGTACTCGCGGTACACGCCGCTGGCCACGAACAACCGGAACAGCCCCGCGTCCACATGACGGTCGCGGGCCATGAAGGCGAGGATCTTCAGCGACTCGGACAGCGTCTTCGGCGCCTTGTAGGGGCGGTCGGCGGCGGTCAGCGCCTCGAAGATGTCGGCGATGGCCATGATCCGCTCGGGAATGCTCATCGCCTCGCCCGACAGCCGCCGCGGGTAGCCGGTGCCGTCCATCTTCTCGTGGTGGTTGGCGGCGATGGTCGGCACCCGGCGCAGGTGCCGGGGTAGCGGCAGCGCGCTGAGCATCATCAGCGTCTGGACGATGTGCTCGTTGATCTTGAAGCGCTCCTCGTCGGTCAGGGTGCCGCGGCGGATGCCCAGGTTGTACAGCTCGCCGTAGTGGCTGGCGAAGGCCGGCAGGCGCATGTCGAAGCCCCAGGTGTTGCGCGGGTCGTCCTTGGCCACCGGCGGCTTGCGTTCGCCCCAGGGCACCTGGTGCGCGGGCTTGTCGGCCAGCAGGCGTTCCTCCGCCGGCAGCGGCTCGACCGGCGTCGCGGCCAGGCGCTCGGCCTCGTCGTGGGAAATGCCGATGCGGTCGTCGAAATGCCGCCACCAGCGGCGCTCGCCGATGCGCGCCAGGCGCTCGATGTCCTCGTCCTTCATGAACTCGCCGCCGACGTTGGCCTGGGCGACGAAGGCGAAGTCCTCGCGCAGCGCCTGCTGCTCGGCATCGCGCCGCTCGCGCAGCTGGCTTTCCTCGCCGCCCTCGGCGCGGTCGCGCCAGTAGCGGATGTCGGCGTCGCGCCAGAGCACCTCGAAGCGCATGCGGACCTCGTGCAGGCGGTTGTACAGGGTCTCCAGCTTGGTGGCCTTGTCCACCACGTACTCGGGGCTGGTGATCTTGCCGCAGTCGTGCAGCCAGGCGGCGATCTGGAATTCGTAGCGCTCGGCGTCGCTCATGGCGAAGGCCGCGTAGGGCCCATCGCGGTCGTCGATGGCCTTCTGCAGCAGCATGTCGGCCAGTTGCGGGACGCGCTCGCAGTGGCCGCCGGTGTAGGGGCTCTTGGCATCGATGGCGTCGGCCAGCAGCTTGATGATGGCGTCCAGCAGGCGCTGCTGGGCCTCGATCAGCTGGCGCGTCTCGATGGCCACGGCGGCGGCGCCGGACAGCTCCTCGACGAAGCGTTTGAACGGCCGCCGCGGCGTGCGCCGGCGCTCGCCCTCCTCCTGCAGTTGCAGCACCAGGATGCCCAGCAGCTCCCCGCTGCGATTACTCAGCGGCACCTCCATATGCCGGCCGCGACCGCTCAGGGCCTGGTCCAGCAGGCTGGCCAGCTGCGCCTCGTCGAAGCCCTCGATGAGCAGCGACTGCGGGTAGTGCTCGCCGTTCACCGCGCAGGCCTGCGCCAGGCGGTTGTCCTGCTCCTGCAGCAGGTACACCGCGCCGCCCTGCACGCCGGTGGCCACCACCAGGCGCGACAGCACTTCGGCGAGCATGCTGTCCAGGCGCGTCTCGCGGCTCAGGCTGAGGGTGATGCCCTGGAAGTTGTGGATGGTCCGCGACATGCCGCCGAGCACCCGGCTCAGCTCGCGCACCTCGCGGATCTTCGAGTCGACGCCCACCGGCCGGGCGAAGTCGAAGGCCGCCAGCGCCCCCACCTGGTCGGCCAGGGCCCGCAGCGGGCGGGCGATGCGCCGGCCGATCAGCCAGCCGAGCAGCAGCAGGGCCAGCAGCAGCGCGCCGCTCCAGGCGGCCTGGCGCAGCAGCATCTGCCGCGCGCCGGCCAGCAGTTCGTCGGCCGGGATGCCGATCAGCACCCGCGCCTGGCCGCTGGCGAAACTCACCAGCGGCACCCAGATGCCGTACCAGTCCTGGCCCGCCACCTGGTAGCGCTGCGGCGTGCCGGGCGGGCCGCCGAGTTCGACCAGGCGTTCCAGGCTGGGCACGCCGAGTTCGTCGAGATGGGCCAGGCGCACTTCGTCGCCCCGGTGCAGCAGCAAACGCTCCAGGTCCGGGTAGGCGATCACCGTGTTCTGTGCGCCGAGCACCGCCAGCTCGGTGTTGGCGGTCTGGCGCAGGCCGCCCATTTCGGTGGCCAGGTCGTCCACTGAGGCGTCCATGCCGATCACCGCCGCGCCGTCGACGCTGCGCAGGGCCAGGGTCAGGCCGATCTCCTGGGTGGTGAAGAACACGTAGGGCTGCGTCAGCACCGTGCCCTTGCCGGCATAGGCGTCCTTGTACCAGGGGCGCTGGCGCGGGTCGTAGCGGTAGTCGGGGCGTTCCTGGCGCTGCAGCAGTTGCAGGCGCGCGTCGTAGAAGCGCCACTCGCCGACCAGCGCGCCCTGCTCGCCGAAGGTCTGGCTCTGCACCAGGTAGAAGGTCTTGTCCGGGGCCTTGAGCGCCTGCCGCGCCTTCGTCGTGCGCAGGGCGCGGATCAGCAGGAACTCGCCGTTCGGGTAGCCGATGTAGAGCGCGCTGAGGGTGCGGTTGGCGCGCAGGTTCTCGGCCAGCATCGGCAGGCGTTCCAGGCGCGCCGGCAGGTTGTCGGTCTGCGAGATGCCGTCGTAGCTGAGCAGGCGCAGGGTGTTCTGCGCCGGGTCGAGCAGCCGGCGGATGCGCTCGTTGACCGTCACCCCCAGCTGCGCCGCGGATTCCCCCGCCGCCGTCACCAACGCCCCTTCCACGCCCCGGTAGCCCTGCACCAGCAGGGACACGGCCAACACCAGCATGCTCAGGATGATGGCGCCGGTCACCAGGACCTGCAGGGGGATGCCGCGTTTGTCTGCCCTCATGGTGCCTCATCCTGTCCGCCTTGCCCGTCGGGGGTCGGCCGGTAGCCGTTGTCGAGAAGCGCCGCGGCGACGTCCAGCGGCGCGTTGCGCAGGAAGATGCGGACCAGCGAGCCGTCCAGCCGCAGGTCCTCGAACAGGCGCTGCCACTGCGCGCTCTGCGCCGCGCTGAAGCGCCCGCGGGCCAGCACCAGGCTGCGCGGCACGCCGGGCCCGCGGGCTACGTCGATGCCACGGAAGCGGTGGCGCAGCGCCGGCTCGTGGAGCAGCCCGGCCAGGCTCAGTTCGTGGCCGATCAGCCCGTCCACCTCGCCGCCCAGCAGGGCGTTGAAGCAGGCCGTCTCGTCGACGTATTCGCGCACCCGCCCCTCGCTGCGCAGGATGCGCAGCATGGCGTCCAGGTAGGGGCCATGGTTGTAGCCGGCGACCGCGCCCAGGCGCACGCCCGGCAGCGCATGGAAGTCGTCCAGGCTGTGCAGGTCGGCGGACAGGTCCAGCGGCACGATCAGCCGTTCGCGCAGGCGCAGGTAGGGCACGAAGTAGGCGTAGCGGCGCTGCTCGACGGTGGCCACGGCGCTGGTGGCCATGTCCAGCTCGCCGCGCTGCAGGGCCGTCCAGATTTGCGCCCGCGGCAGCACCGAGACCTCGAAGGCGCAGCCGGTGCGACGCGCCAACTCCGCCACCAGGTCGGCGTCCAGGCCCTTGCCGTCGTGGTAGAACACCTGGTTGCGGTAGAACGCCAGGCGCACCGGTTGCGCGCAGCCGTAGAGGTCATCCGCGGCCGCGGGCGGACCCGCGCAGGCCAGCACGGCGAAAACCAGCCCGGTTCGCAAAACAGGGTGCACGACCATGAATCCGACCCATCCGTTGTGTCGGCCAGGGAGGAGCGCAACGACCTCTTCCGCGGCAGGAGAATTAGTAAGAAAGAACTGTAGGAAAGTGTAATAGGACGCTGGCCTTTTGCCGGAAAAACGCAGTTCGTCGGATTCCACCCCGGCGGCGGCGGGAAAACGCCCGGCACAGGCTTGCGGCGAGCGAACCGTCCTGCTTAACTCTGGCCCATGCGTGACTCATCGGTCACGCATCACGTCCAAGAAGATTTTTTCCGCTCGGCACTTCTCGCCCAGCCTTTCCTACCTGCCTCGAAAGCCCCGCGCACGGCCCTCCCGAAGAGGTTCGGCGCTTCGCTTTTGCACTTATAAGCTGTTGAAAATAAAAGAAATATTAACTTTCGCCAGGTGACATGAAGCTGTCACCTCAAGGCGCTTTCCTTCTGCCTGGTAGTTCTCTCGTACCCAATCGTGGGTACATCCATTCGAGCTGCGTATGGAGGAAGCGACATGAGGCCGGAAACCGCCGTCGTCGAAATTCTGCAACACCGGGTCTACACGGAGTTCCACGCGAACAGGGAAGCACGCCAGACCATCATCCTGGTCAACGGCTCGCTGGCTACTACCGCCTCCTTTGCGCAAACGGTGAAATACCTGCAACCGCACTTCAACGTGGTCTGCTACGACCAGCCCTATGCCGGCCGGTCCAGGGCGCACAACGACTGCCGCGAATTCATCAGCAAGGAGTACGAGGCGCAGTTGCTGCTCGGGCTGATCGAGCACTACCGCGCCGACGTGGTGATGTCCTTCTCCTGGGGCGGGGTGGCCACCCTGCTGGCCCTGGCGCAGCGCCCCAGCCGCATCCGCAAGGCGGTGATCAGTTCCTTCTCGCCGCTGCTCAACGCCGCGATGCTCGACTACCTGCACCGCGGCCTGGACTACCTGGGCGCCTGCGACCGGCCGAACATCGCCAACCTGGTCAACGACACCATCGGCCGCTACCTGCCGCACCTGTTCAAGCGCTACAACTTCCGCCACGTCGCCGGCCTGGACGAGCACGAGTACCGGCAGATGCACTTCCACGTCTGCCAGGTGCTCAAGCTCAGCGCCGAGAGCTACATGGAGAAGTTCGCGGCCATCGACATCCCGCTGCTGTTCCTCAACGGCGAGCTGGACCTCTACACCACGCCGGCCGAGGCCAAGCTGTTCCAGCAGCTGATCCGCGATTGCGAGTTCCGCACCATCCGCAATGCCGGGCACTTCATCGATGTCGAGCACAAGCAGGGCTGGCAGGACACCCGCGATGCCCTGCTCGGCTTCCTCAAGCCGCAGCGCCAGCCGGTCAGCCTGTCCCTGGGCAACGGCTACCTGCCTAACCACGAAGGCATTCCGCTGGCCGCCCTGGCCGGCTGAACGCCCCGTCCCGTCGTCCGGCTCCCGCCTTCCCGGCGGGTGGCCGAGGCCTTCCCGCAGCCGTGATGGCAATCCGCAGGGCTCGCGGCCTCGCTCCCCACGCACTACTATCCGCTTAAGCCCCACCCTCACCGGGCCGCCCTTGCGGCCATCCCGGGGCAGGACACCGCCACCCGCGCGGTCGAGTACCCAGGTGCCCTCCCGGGCATCCGCACCAATGGAAGCTGTAATGTCCCCCAGACCCACCATCAATGCCTCGGTCAGCCCCAAGGGCACCCTCGAAACCCTGTCCCAGCGCGAAGTCCAGCAACTCAGCGAAGCCGGCACGGGCAGCGTCTACCAACTGTTCCGCCAGTGCGCCCTGGCCATCCTCAACACCGGCGCGCGCATCGACAACGCCAAGACCATCCTCGACGCCTACCGCGACTTCGAGGTGCGCATCCACCAGCAGGACCGCGGCGTGCGCCTGGAACTGGTCAACGCGCCGGCCGACGCCTTCGTCGATGGCGAGATGATCGCCGGCACCCGCGAGATGCTCTTCAGCGCCCTGCGCGACATCGTCTACACCGCCAACGAACTGGACGACCAGCGTGTCGACCTGCACACCTCCCAGGGCATCACCGACTACGTCTTCCACCTGCTGCGCAACGCGCGCACCCTGCGCCCGGGCGTGGAGCCGAAGATAGTCGTGTGCTGGGGCGGCCACTCCATCAGCACCGAGGAGTACAAGTACACCAAGAAGGTCGGCCACGAGCTGGGCCTGCGCAACCTGGACGTCTGCACCGGCTGCGGCCCGGGCGTGATGAAGGGGCCGATGAAGGGCGCCACCATCGGCCATGCCAAGCAGCGCCACCACGGCGGCCGCTACCTGGGCCTGACCGAGCCGGGGATCATCGCCGCTGAGGCGCCCAACCCGATCGTCAACGAACTGGTGATCCTGCCGGACATCGAGAAGCGCCTGGAGGCCTTCGTCCGCGTCGGCCACGGCATCATCATCTTCCCCGGCGGCGTCGGCACGGCGGAGGAATTCCTCTACCTGCTGGGCATCCTCATGCACCCGGACAACCAGGACCTGCCCTTCCCCCTGGTGCTCACCGGGCCGCGCAGCGCCTCGGCCTACTTCGAGCAACTGCACGCCTTCGTCGGCGCCACCCTGGGCGAGGCGGCGCAGCAGCGCTACCAGATCATCGTCGACAACCCGGCCGAAGTCGCGCGGCACATGGCCCAGGGCCTGAAGGAGGTCAAGCAGTTCCGCCGCGAGCGCAACGACGCCTTCCACTTCAACTGGCTGCTGAAGATCGACGTCGGCTTCCAGCGCCCCTTCGACCCCACCCACGAACACATGGCCGCCCTGCAACTGAGCACCGACCTGCCGGCCCACGAACTGGCCGCCAACCTGCGCCGGGCGTTCTCCGGGATAGTCGCGGGCAACGTCAAGGAAAAGGGCGTGCGCGCCATCGAGGAATTCGGCCCCTACGAAATCCACGGCGAACCCGCGCTGATGCGGCGCCTGGATGAACTGCTACACGCGTTCGTCAAGCAGCACCGGATGAAGCTGCCGGGTGGGGCGGCCTATGAGCCGTGCTATCGGGTGGTGGAGGGCTGAGTTACGCCGCGCGCCCTGCGCGCGAATCGCGGGCAGGGCCCGCTCCTACGGGAGCCGCTATTGCGCTCGGGTATTGGCCAGCTTTTCGTAGGAGCGAGCTTGCTCGCGAACGAGGTAACCGGCGGCTCCGCTGCCATGCCAACCTCCGCGCCCTCTCCCTAACCCTCTCCCTGAAGGGAGAGGGGACCGTTGGGCAGATACGGATGTTCTGGAGTTAGCCGGCAACACCGAAGGTTTCCAACTGAAACCATTCCTCCTCTCGGCACGAACTAGCCCCCTCTCCCTTCAGGGAGAGGGCTGGGGAGAGGGAACGGCCCCACCCACCCCACCGAAACCACCGGCGAGCCCCCACAAAAAACACCCCTCACTCCCCCTGCAAGTTCGCCTCCACCCGCGCCAACAACCCCTGCAACTGCTCCCGCTCCTGCGCGCTGAACCCCCGCACCGCCACCTCCGACAAATGCCGGCCCTGCCCTTCCACCTCGGCGTAAACCGCCTGGCCAGCGGCGCTCAGGCTCAGGCACACGCTGCGCTTGTCCAGCACATCGGCGCTGCCCTCCAGCAAACCACGGTTGCGCAGACCCTGGATCAGCCGGGCGATCTGCGCCTTGTCGCGGCCGCTGTGTTCCACCAGTTGGCGCTGGGTGGCGCCCGGGCGGCGGGCGAAGAAGGCCAGCACCTTGAATTCCATGTGCGTCAGGTCGTGGGGGCCGTCGCGCAGTTCGCGGTATTGCCGCGAACGGTACAGGTGCATGACGGAGTGGATGGTTTCGAGAACGTCGTCGGCTTTCATGGCTATACGGTTGACTTTATCAACTAATGATTCTTATGATCGTTGATATTATCAACCATAGCCCAAGAGGGCCACCCATGACTCAAGCCACCCAACAACGCCGCGTGCAACGCGTCCGCCACGAACTGCGCATGCGCGAAGTGCAGGTCGCCCGCCGCGAACAGCTCAGCCCGCACTTCGTCAGCCTCACCTTCGCCGGCGAGGCCCTGGCCGATTTCGTTTCCGCCGGCTTCGACGACCACGTCAAGTTCATGTTCGAGGACGACGATGGCAGCATCGTGCGCCGCGACTACACCCCGCGCCGCTTCGACGCCGCTGCCCGCGAGCTGACCGTGGAGTTCGCCCTGCACGGCCACGGCAAGGCCTGCCAGTGGGCCGAGCACGCCCAGGTCGGCGACAACGCCGTGATCGGCGGCCCGCGCGGCTCGATGATCGTCCCGCTGGACTTCGCCTGGCACCTGTTCGTCGCCGACGCCACCGGCCTGCCCGCCGTGCACCGGCGCCTGGAGGAAATGCCGGCCGGCACCCGCGCCATCGTCCTGCTGCAGGTGGAAGCGGCCGACCGTCGCCAGTTCACCACTGCCGCCGACCTCGAACTGCGCTGGTTCGATGACGGCGAAACCCTGCTGGCCGCCGTCGAGGCCCTGCACCTGCCCGCCGACGAAGGCTTCGCCTGGGGCGCCGGCGAGGCCGCGGCCATGGTCCGTGTGCGCAACCTGCTGCTGGAGAAAGGCCAGCCGAAGGAAGCCATGCGCGTCGCCGCCTACTGGCGCCAGGGCCAGGCCGACTACCACGAGGAACTCAGCCAGTGAAACCCGCCCGCCAGGCGTCGCCGGCCCCGGCAACGCCTGCGCAAGCACCTCATAAACAAAACCGATACCCGCTTAAGGATTTCCCAGAGGCAGGCCCCGCCCCTTGAGCCTTACAGTCGCCCCACGCCGAAAAACGGCGAGGTGATTCCTGCCGGTCATCATCGTTTTCGAAGCCTGTTGGAATTTTCACCACTACAAGAACAAAAGGTGAACGCGAATGCTCAAGCAAACCGTCGACGTCAAAGACTGGATCGACAACCGGCCGATCTCGGCCTACCAGTGGCTCATCCTCTCGCTGTGCTTCCTCATCGTCCTGTTCGACGGTTTCGACGTCGCCGTGATGGGCTTCATCGCCCCGTCGCTGATGCAGGAGTGGGGCCTGTCCCGCGCCGCCTTCGGCCCGGTGATGAGCGCCGGAATGATCGGCCTGGCCATAGGCGCGCTGACCGCCGGCCCCTACGCCGACCGCCTCGGCCGCAAGAAGGTGCTGCTGATCGCGGTGACCGGCTTCAGCCTGCTCAGCCTGGCCTGCGCCTTCGCCCGCAGCCCCTACGAACTGGCCTTCCTGCGCCTGCTCACCGGCGTCGCACTGGGCGCGGCCATGCCCAACAGCACCACGCTGCTGGCCGAATACCTGCCCGAGCGCAGCCGCTCGCTGCTGATCACCATCATGTTCACCGGCTTCAACATGGGCTCGGGCCTGGGCGGCTTCCTCGCCGCCTGGCTGATCCCGCACCACGGCTGGCAGGCGGTGCTGCTCGCCGGCGGCCTGCTGCCGCTGGCCCTGCTGCCCTTGCTGCTGTGGCTGCTGCCCGAGTCCGCGCGCTTCATGGCCGCGCGCAAGGCCCCGGCCGAGCAGATCGCCGCGGCCCTGGCCAAGCTCGGCGGGCACTTCGCCGAAGGCACCCGCTTCAGCGTCAGCGAGCCGCCGGTGCAGCACAAGGCGCCGGTGCGCCAGCTGTTCGACGGGCGCTTCCGCCTGGGCACCCTGGCGCTGTGGGCCACCTACTTCATGGGCCTGCTGGTGATCTACCTGACCATGGGCTGGCTGCCCACCCTGCTGCGCGACGGCGGCCTGTCCATCGAGCGCGCCGCCACCATCACCGGGCTGTTCCAGATCGGCGGCACCGTCGGCGCCATCGTGGTCGGCTGGATCATGGACCGGCGCAACCCCAACCGCGTCATCGCCATCGCCTACGCCCTGGGCGGCCTGTGCATCGTCAGCCTCGGCGCGCTGAGCCTGGAATCCAGCCTGCTGGTGCTCGGCGTGACCGCCGCCGGCTTCTGCATGAGCGGCGCGCAGACCGGCCTCAACGCCTTCGCCCCGGGCTACTACCCCACCGAGTTCCGCGCCACCGGGGTAAGCTGGATGCTCGGCATCGGCCGCTTCGGCGCCATCTTCGGCTCGCTCATCGGCGGCGCGGTGCTCAGCCTCGGCCTGGGCCTGCCGCTGCTGTTCACCTTCCTCGGCCTGCCGGCGTTCGTCGCGGCCCTGGCGATCCTGGCCAACGGCCACGCCCGGCGCCGCGCGAGCCAGCCGCTGGCCGCGCAGTAACCTGAACCAGAGGACCCCGTCATGGCACGCATCATTGGTGGCCTAGCCGTCTCCCACACCCCGACCATCGGCTTCGCCGTCGACCACGACAAGCAGGAAGAAGCGGCCTGGGCGCCGATCTTCAAGAGCTTCGAACCGATCCGCGCCTGGCTCCAGGAACAGCGCCCGGACGTGCTCTTCTACATCTTCAACGACCACGTCACCTCGTTCTTCTTCGACCACTACAGCGCCTTCACTCTCGGCGTCGACGACCGCTACGGCGTCGCCGACGAGGGCGGCAACCCGCGCGAGCTGCCGCCGGTGGGCGGCCACGCGGCGCTGTCGCGGCACATCGGACAGAGCCTGATGGCCGACGAGTTCGACATGAGCTTCTTCCGCGACAAGCCGCTGGACCACGGCTTCTTCTCGCCGATGTCGGCGCTGCTGCCCTGCGCCGACGGCTGGCCGCTGCAGATAGTGCCGCTGCAGGTCGGCGTGCTGCAGCTGCCGATCCCCAGCGCGCGGCGCTGCTACAAGCTCGGCCAGGCCCTGCGCCGCGCCATCGAGAGCTACCCGGAGGACCTCAAGGTCGCCATCGTCGCCACCGGCGGCGTGTCGCACCAGGTCCACGGCGAGCGCTGCGGCTTCAACAACCCTGAGTGGGACGCGCAGTTCATCGAGCTGCTGGTCAACGACCCCGAGCGCCTGACCGAGATGACCGTCGCCGAATACGCCACCCTCGGCGGCATGGAGGGCGCCGAGGTGATCACCTGGCTGATCATGCGCGGCGCGCTGTCCGCCAGCGTCGACAAGCTGCACCAGGACTACTACCTGCCGTCCATGACCGGCATCGCCACCCTGCTGCTGCAGAACCGCGACCAGCGCCTGCCGGCCCCGGCCATCGAGCGCCACCGCCAGCACATGCAGCACCAGCTGGCCGGCGCCGAGCAGCTCGAAGGCACCTACCCCTACACCCTGGAGCGCAGCGCCAAGGGCTACCGGCTGAACAAGTTCCTGCACCGCATGATCGAGCCGCAGTGGCGCCAGCGCTTCCTCGCCGAACCCGAGGCGCTGTATGCCGAGGCCGAACTCAGCGAGGAAGAGCGCGACCTGCTGCGCCGCCGCGACTGGCGCGGGCTGATCCACTACGGGGTGATCTTCTTCGTGCTGGAGAAACTCGGCGCCGTGCTGGGCGTCTCCAACCTGGACATCTACGCCGCCATGCGCGGCCAGAGCCTGGAAGACTTCATGAAGACGCGCAACCAGCAGGTGCGCTACTCGGTGGCCGGCAAGGCCCCGCGCTAACCCCGCTCCCCCCAGCTTCACCGCCCACCAGCGACGCCACCGCGCCGCTGGCCGGCGACGCTTTGCCCAAGAAACGGAGAACAACAACAATGATCCGCCCGTCCCACAAGCACCGTCTCGTCTGCACCCTGGCCCTGGCCTCGGCCCTGCCGCTGGAGGCCCTGGCCGAAGGCTTCCTCGACGACGCCAAGTCCAGCCTGACCCTGCGCAACTTCTACATGAACCGCGACTACACCGGCGATGCCGCCCAGGGCAAGGCCGAGGAATGGACGCAGAGCTTCATCCTCGACTTCAAGTCCGGCTTCACCCAGGGCACCGTGGGCTTCGGCCTGGACGTGCTCGGCCTGTACAGCATCAAGCTCGATGGCGGCCGCGGCACCGCCGGCACCCAGCTGCTGCCGGTGCACGACGACGGCCGCCCGGCCGATGACTTCGGCCGCCTGGCGGTGGCCGGCAAGGCGCGAGTATCGAAGACCGAACTGAAAGTCGGCGAATGGGCGCCGGCACTGCCGATCCTGCGTTCCGACGACGGCCGCTCGCTGACACAGACCTTCCAGGGCGCGCAGCTCACCTCGAAGGAAATCGCCGGGCTGACCCTCTACGGCGGCGAGTTCCGCCAGAACAGCCCGCGCAACGACGCCAGCATCGAGGACATGAGCCTGTTCAACCGCACGGCCTACACCTCCGACCGCTTCGACTTCGTCGGCGGCGAATACCGCTTCAACGGCGAGCGCACCCTGGTCGGCCTGTGGAACGCCGAGCTGAAGGACATCTACCAGCAGCAGTACCTGCAGGTGCAGCACTTCCAGCCGCTCGGCGACTGGGTGCTGGGCGCCAACCTGGGCTACTTCTGGGGTAAGGAAGACGGCAGCGCCAAGGCCGGCGACCTAGACAACCGCACCGCCTCGGGGATGTTCTCGGCGAAGGTCGGCGGCAACACCTTCTACGTCGGTCTGCAGAAAGTCATGGGCGACGACGAGTGGTTCCGCGTCAACGGCGCCAGCGGCGGCACCCTGGCCAACGACGCCTTCGGCTCCAGCTTCGAAAGCGCCAAGGAGCACTCCTGGCAACTGCGCCACGACTACGACTTCGCCGCCCTGGGCGTGCCCGGCCTGACGCTGATGAACCGCTACATCCACGGCGACAACGTGCACAACGCCAGCACCGACGACGGCACCGAATGGGCCCGCGAGAGCGAGCTGGCCTACACCGTGCAATCCGGGCCGCTGAAGACGCTGAACGTCAAATGGCGCAATTCCAACATGCGCCGCGACTGGGGGCGGACCAACAGCTTCGACGAGAACCGGTTGATCGTCAGCTATCCGCTGAGCCTGCTGTAGGCCCCACGCCGAGGCGCTTTCGTAGGATGGGTTGAGCTTGCGAAACCCATGCGGCCATGGCGATGGGTATCGCTTCGCTCAACCCATCCTACGACTGCCCCACCCGCACCATTCCCCTGTAGGAGCGCGCCCTGCGCGCGAATCGCGGGCAGGGCCCGCTACAGGTTTCCGTGAGGCATGGCATTCTCCCCCGTAGGAGCGGACCTTGTCCGCGAATCGCGCCGGAACCTCCGGCGTGATTCGCGGATGAGATCCGCCTACGCTACGCCACCCACACCATTCCCATGTAGGAGCGCGCCCTGCGCGCGAATCGCGGGCAGGGCCCGCTCCTACAGGTTTCCGCGAGGCATGGCATTCTCCCCCCGTAGGAGCGGACCTTGTCCGCGATAGCCGGAACCTCCGGCGAGATTCGCGGATGAGATCCGCTCCTACGCTGCCCCACCCGCACCATTCCCATGTAGGAGCGCGCCCTGCGCGCGAATCGCGGGCAGGGCCCGCTCCTACAGGTTACCGAGAGACACGGCATGCCTCCCCCGTAGCGGACCTTGTCCGCGATAGCCGGAACCTCCGGCGCGATTCGCGGATGAGATCCTACGCTGCCCCACCCACACCATTCCCATGTAGGAGCGCGCCCTGCGCGCGATTTCGCGGGCAGGGCCCGCTCCTACAGGGTATGGGGCCCTGTCCCCTGGACCACCTCGCGGATGCTCTGCATCAACGCCGCCGATACCGGCGAATGCAGGCAGCCGCTGCGGCAGGTCAGGCCGATGGCGCGGGTGGTCTGTTGCAGCTGCACCGGCAGGCGGCACAGCTCGCCGGAGGCGATCTCGTGTTCCAGCTGGTGCGCCGACACCGCCGCGAGCATGTCCGAGCGCAGCAGCAGGCCGCGGATGGTCGCCAGGTCGCCGCTCTCCACCACCGGCCAGGGCGCGGCCATGCCCGAAGCGGCGAAGCAGGCGTCGAGCAGGCCCCGGGCCGGGGAGCCCGCGCGCGGCAATACCCAGCGCGCCTGCTGCAGTTCCGCCAGCTCGCGGGTGCCTTCCAGCAACGGGTGGCCGCGGCGCGCCAGCAGCACCATCTCCTCGGTGAGCAACGCCTCGCCGGCCAGGTCGCTGGCGTAGTCCGCCGAGCGCAGGGCGCCGAAGACGAAATCCAGGTCGCCGGCGCGCAGCTCGGTGGCCAGCAGGTCGAACGGGCTTTCGTTGGTGATCACCCGCACCCCGGGATGCTCGGCGGTGAGGCGGACGATGGCCTCGGGCAGGATGCGCGTGCGCCCCAGCGGCAGCGCGCCGACGTGCACCACGCCCCGCAGGCTGCCGCGCATGGCGCTGAGGTCGGTCTCGATATGGCGCAGCTCGTTGAGCGCGCGGCGGATCGGGAACAGGATCTCGTGGCTCGCCCGCGTCGGCTGCAGGCCGCGCGGGGTGCGCTCGAACAGCGGCCGGCCGCAGCCGCCCTCCAGCACCTTGAGCGCCGAGCTGACCGCCGGCTGGCTGAGGCCGAAGTGGCTGGCCACGGTCTGCATGTGGCGCGTCTCGCAGAGCTTGACGAAGACCTCCAGGCGCCGCCCCTGGAACAGGTACAGCGGCTCCACCGGCGCCGCGCCCAGCACCCTGGGCACGCTCTCCAGCTCGGCCAGCACGCGGCGCGCGCGGGGCAGCACGCAGTCGCCGTAGTCGGTCAGGCGCATGCCGTTGGCGTGGCGCTCGAACAGCGGCGCGTCGAGCCGCGCCTCCAGCTCGGAGATGGCGCGGGTGACCACCGACTGCGCGCGGAACAGCGCCTCCGAAGCCCGCGACACACTGCCCAGGTCCGCCACGCGGACGAAGGCGCGGACCTGCATCAGGTTCGGCAGCTCGAAGTCGCTCATATCCCCTCCCGGCGCGCAGCCCTACTCCGACGGGACTATGCCCAGCCCTCCCGACAAGCGCAATAAGCAGAACGCATACCTCCAACAACTGAACGCATTAGTCCGCCACGGCCCTCGGTGACATCCTCGACACATTCCCAACCGGAGCCCACCCACATGAACGCAGCACAAAAATCCGCCCTGGTGGTCAGCGCCCATTCCGCCGATTTCGTCTGGCGCGCCGGTGGCGCCATCGCCCTGCACGCCGAGCAGGGCTACGCCGTACACATCGTCTGCCTGTCCTTCGGCGAGCGCGGCGAATCCGCCAAGCTGTGGCGCAAGGGCGAGATGACCGAAGAGAAGATCAAGGCCGCGCGCCGCGAGGAAGCCCTGGCCGCCGCCGAAATCCTCGGCGCCAGCGTCGAGTTCTTCGACATCGGCGACTACCCGATGCGCGCCGACAAGGACACCCTGTTCCGCCTGGCCGACGTGTTCCGCCGCGTGCAGCCGGAATTCGTCCTCAGCCACTCGCTGAAGGACCCGTACAACTACGACCACCCACTGGCCATGAACCTCGCCCAGGAGGCGCGCATCATCGCCCAGGCCGAGGGCTACAAGCCGGGCGAGAAGATCGTCGGCGCGCCGCCCGTATACGCCTTCGAACCGCACCAGCCGGAGCAGTGCGAATGGCGCCCGGACACCTTCCTCGACATCACCGGCGTGTGGGACAGGAAGTACGCCGCCATCCAGTGCATGGCCGGCCAGGAACACCTGTGGGAGTACTACACCCGCGTCGCCCTGCAGCGCGGCGTGCAGGCCAAGCGCAACGTCGGCATCACCAGCACGCGCAACATCGTCTACGCCGAAGGCTTCCAGAGCATCTTCCCGCGCGTGACGGAGAACCTGGCATGAGCGCGCTGATCGGCAAGACCGGCATCGTGGTGCGCAACATCCCGCGTGTCGCGCAGGAAACCATCGACGAACTCGGCCGCCTGGGCGTGGCCACCGTGCACGAGGCCCAGGGCCGCAAGGGCCTGCTGAACACCGGCATCCGCCCGATCCAGCAGGGCGTGGCGGTGGCCGGCAGCGCGGTGACCGTGCTGGTGGCGCCGGGCGACAACTGGATGTTCCACGTCGCCGTCGAGCAGTGCCGCCCCGGCGACCTGCTGGTGGTGGCGCCCAGCTCGCCGTGCAGCGACGGCTACTTCGGCGACCTGCTGGCCACCTCGCTCAAGGCACGCGGCGTGCGCGGCCTGGTGATAGACGCGGGCATCCGCGACAGCCACACCCTGCGCGAGATGGGCTTCGCGGTCTGGTCCAGGGCCATCAACGCCCAGGGCACGGTGAAGGAAGTGCTCGGCTCGGTGAACCTGCCGCTGCTGTGCGCCGGGCAACTGGTGAACGCCGGCGACATCGTCGTCGCCGACGACGACGGCGTGGTCGTGGTGCGCCACGGCGAAGCGGCCCAGGTGCTGGAAGCCGCGCGCAAGCGCGCCGACCTGGAAGAGCAGAAGCGCCTGCGCCTGGCCGCCGGCGAACTCGGCCTGGACATCTACGAAATGCGCCCGCGCCTGGCCGCCAAGGGCCTGCGCTACGTGGACAGCCTCGACGAACTGGGAGGCTGAACATGGGCCAGACGCGCATCCCCTGCCTGCTCATGCGTGGCGGCACCTCCAAGGGCGCCTACTTTCTGAGCACCGACCTGCCCGCCGACGCCGGGTTGCGCGAGCGCGTGCTGCTGGCGGTGATGGGCTCGCCGGACAAGCGCCAGATCGACGGCCTCGGCGGCGCCGACCCGCTGACCAGCAAGGTCGCCATCGTCCAGGCCTCGCGCCGCGAGGACGCCGACGTCGACTACCTGTTCGCCCAGGTGCTGGTGGACGAGGCGCGGGTAGACTACGGGCAGAACTGCGGCAACATCCTCGCCGGCGTCGGCCCCTTCGCCATCGAGCGCGGCCTGGTGCCGGTGCGCGGCGCCAGCACGGCGGTGCGCATCTTCATGGAGAACACCGGGCAGATCGCCGTGGCGCACGTCCCCACGCCCGACGGCGAAGTGGAATACGCCGGCGACACGCGCATCGACGGCGTGCCCGGCAGCGCCGCGCCGCTGGTGGTGGAATTCGCCGACGTGGCCGGCTCCAGCTGCGGCGCCCTGCTGCCCACCGGCAACGCCCGCGACAGCTTCGACGGCATCGAGGTCACCTGCATAGACAACGGCATGCCGGTGGTGCTGCTGCGCGCCGAGGACCTGGGCCGCAGCGGCTGCGAAAGCCGCGAGGAACTGGACGTCGACGCCGAACTGAAGGCGCGCCTGGAGTCCATCCGCCTGCAGGCCGGCCCGCGCATGAACCTGGGCGACGTCGGCCAGCGCAACGTGCCGAAGATGTGCCTGGTCTCGGCGCCGCGCCAGGGCGGGGCAATCAACACCCGCTCGTTCATCCCGCACCGCTGCCACGCCTCCATCGGCGTGTTCGGCGCGGTGAGCGTGGCCAGCGCCTGCCTGGTCGAAGGCTCGGTGGCGCAGAGCGTGGCCAGCGCCGGCGAAGGCGAGGTACGGCGCCTGGCGGTGGAACATCCCAGTGGCGAATTCAGCGTGGAAATCCGCCTGCACGATGGGCGCATCGCCGGCTGCGGCCTGGTGCGCAGCGCACGCCTGCTGTTCGACGGCCAGGTGTGCATTCCCCGGGCAGTGTGGGCCGGCCACTGACCCGGGCGAACCGCGCGGCGCTCTGCCGCGCGGCTTTGACACAAATCATCGCAGTTGTAAAAAAACGGTAAATGCGAGTGATTCCAACTCGCTTCTGTCGTATCTATGGGCATTTTCCACCCGCCCGCCACTTTCGGCGCCTCAGGAAAACCTTCATGCACGCCCGAGCCCTTCCCCTCTCCCGCCGCCTGCTGGCCTGCACGGCCGCCGCCGTCACCAGCGCCTTCCTGCTCCTGCTGCCCAGCGGCGCCAGCGCCGCCACCCTGGACACCGCCTTCGGCCCGGTGCAGGTCAAGGACCACCCGCAGCGCGTGGTGGCCCTGGGCGAGAACACCCTCGACGCCGCCCTCGCCCTGGGCGTGCAGCCCCTGGGCGCGCTGGCCAGCCGCGGCGGCAGCGACATTCCCGAATACCTCAAGGCCAAGGCCGGCAAGCTGCCGCTGGTGGGCACCGTGCGCGAGGTCAACCTGGAAGCCGTGCTCAAGCTGCGCCCGGACCTGATCCTGGCCAGCCCCGGCCTGACCCGCGAGCAGTACGCCAAGCTCAGCCTGATGGCGCCCACCGTGGTGCCCAAGGGCGGCGCCCTGGACGACTGGCGCGTAGCCTTCCGCACCTATGCCGCGGCCCTGGACAAGAACGCCGAGGCCGAGCAGCGCCTGAACGAACTCGACCAGCGCATCGCCGGGCTGCGCCCGCGTCTGCCGGCCGACGCCAGCCTCAGCGTGGTGCGCTGGAACCCGCAGGGGCCGATCATGATGTCCAGCCACCTGTTCGCCGGCCAGCTGCTCGACCAGTTGGGCCTGCGGCCCAACCCGCTGGCGGCGCAGCAGACCCAGCGCCCGCACACCGACATCCTCAGCCTGGAGAACCTGTCCAAGGCCGATGCCGACTGGATCTTCCTCGCCCCCCTCAACCCCGACGGCGAGAAGGCCCTGGCCGAAGCCCGCCGGCAGCCGGCCTTCACCCGATTGAAAGCGGTGCAGGCCGGGCACCTGGCCAGCGTCGACGGGCAGATCTGGAGCAGCAGCTCCGGCTACCTGGCCGCCCAGCAGGTGCTGGATGACGTGGAGAAGGCGCTGGCCAACTGATGCTGCCCGCGCGCCTGCCCTTGCCGCTGGCCCTCGGGCTGGCGGCTTCGCTTCTGTTGCTGCTGTGCCTGTCCAGCCTGCTGCTGGGCGCCGGCGACGCCGGGCCCTGGGCCAGCCTGCAAGCCCTGTTCGGCGGCGCCGACGAAGACACCCGCTTCGTCGTCGGCGTGCTGCGCCTGGCGCGCACCGAGCTGGCCCTGCTGGTGGGCGTGGCCCTGGGCGCCGCCGGCCTGCTGCTGCAATCGGTGACGCGCAACCCGCTGGCCGAGCCCGGCCTGCTGGGCGTCAGCGCCGGCTCGGCCTTCGCCGTGACCCTGGCGATCAACCTCGGCGCCACTGCCGCCGGCCTCAACCTGGCGGTGGCCGTGCTCGGCGCCCTGGGCGGCTGCCTGCTGGTGCTGGCGGTGTCGCGCCTGCGCGGGGTGGGCGACGACCCGGTACGCCTGGTGCTGGCCGGGGTGGCCTTCTCCGGCCTGCTCACCGCCCTGAGCAGCCTGGTGCTGCTGTGGGACCAGCGCACCGCCGACGAGGTGCGCTTCTGGGTGGTCGGCAGCCTCGCCGGCCGCCCGCTGGATACCCTGCGCTGGAGCCTGCCGGGGCTGCTGCTCGGCCTGCTGGTGGCGCTGCCGCTGATCCGCCCGCTGGCCGCCCTGGCCCTGGGCGAGCGCGTCGCCAGCGGCCTCGGCCACCACCCGCAGCGGGTGCGCCTGGCCACCCTGCTGGCAGTGGCGCTGCTGGTGGGCACGGCCAATGCCGCCGCCGGCCCCATCGCCTTCCTCGGCCTGATCGCGCCCTTCATCGCCCGCCGCCTGGTGGGCAGCGACATCCGCAGCGGCTTCGGCCTGTGCCTGCTGCTGGGGCCTTGCGTACTGCTGCTGGCCGACATAATCGCGCGCCTGCTGGTGCGCCCCTACGAGATGCCGGTGGGGGTGGTCACCGCCTTCGTCGGCGCGCCCATCCTCATCGCCGTGGTGCGCTCGCACCGCCTGCCGACGCTGCAACGCCAATGAACGTGCCCTCTCCCCACGGCTACGGCCTGCTGCGCCTGGGCCGGCTGTCGCTGCTCTGGCACCGCCGCAGCCTCATGATCGGCCTGATGTTGCTGGCGGCGCTGGCCGCTGCCTTCCTGTTCTGCCTGACCGGCGACGGCCTCGGCGCCAGCCAGGCCATCGCCGCCCTGCTCGGCCAGGGCGACCCCTTCCAGCAACTGCTGGTGCGCGAACTGCGCCTGCCGCGCCTGCTCGCCGGCCTGCTCAGCGGCGCGGCCCTGGGCGCCGCCGGCTGCCTGATGCAGACCCTGGCGCGCAACCGCCTGGCCACCCCGGGCATGGTCGGCCTGGACAACGGCGCCACCGCCTTCGCCGTGGCCTCCATAGTCGCGGTGCCGACCAGCCTGGCGCCCTCGGCGCTGGCCCTGACCGGCGCCGCCAGCGCTGCCGCGCTGACCTTCCTGCTCGCGGCCGGGGCCGGCGCCCGCGGCTATCGCTTCATCGTCGTCGGCCTGGGCATAGGCGCGCTGTTCGGCGCTCTGACCAACCTGATGCTGGCCCGCGCCGACATAGACGCGGCCAACGCCGCCTACCCCTGGACCGTCGGCAGCCTCAACGCCCGCCCGCCGCTGGCCGTGTGGCTGCTGGCCGGCGGCCTGGCCCTGGGCCTGCCGGCGGCGCGCCTGCTGACGCGGCCACTGACGACGATGCGCTTCTCCGACAGCGTCGCCATCGGCCTGGGCGTGCGCCTTGGCGCCATGCGCATCGCCACCCTGGCGCTGAGCGTGGCCCTCACCGGGCTGGCCGTGGCGGTGGCCGGGCCGGTCGGCCTGGTGGCGCTGATCGCCCCCGAGGCAGCGCGCTACCTGGGCGGCCAACACGGCGTGCCGGTGCTCAACGCGGCCCTGGCCGGCGCCCTGCTGACGCTGCTGGCCGACTGGCTGGGACGCACCCTGCTGGCGCCCATCGAAATCCCCGTGGGCATCGTCATGGCGGTGATAGGCGCGCCCTACCTGCTGTGGATCATCCTGCGCCAACCCTCCGGGAGACAGCCATGAACCCGAACCCCGTCGCCCCGCTGGAAACCCGCGGCCTGTGCATGGCCTACGGCAAGCGGCCGATCATCGAAGGCCTGGACCTGCGCCTGCCGGCCGGCCAGGTCACCGCCATCGTCGGCCCCAACGGCTGCGGCAAGTCCACCCTGCTGGCGGGCCTGGCGCGCCTGCAGAAGCCCAGCGGCGGCGCCGTGCTGCTCGACGGCAAGGCCATCGCCAGCCTGCCGTCGAAGGAAGTGGCGCGGCGCCTGGCGCTGCTGCCCCAGGACGCCAGCGCCCCGGACGGCCTCACCGTGGCCGAGCTGATCCGCTTCGGCCGCCAGCCGCACCAGGGCCTGTTCCAGCAATGGAGCGCCGAGGACCAGAAGGTGGTGGACGCCGCCCTGGCCGCCGCCGACCTCGGCGAGCTGGCCGAGCGGCCGCTGGAATCCATGTCCGGCGGCCAGCGCCAGCGCGCCTGGATCGCCATGGCCATCGCCCAGGACACCCCGCTGCTGCTGCTCGACGAACCCACCTCGGCGCTGGACCTGGGCCACCAGATCGAGGTCTTCGAACTGATCCGCCACCTGGCCGAGGCCGGCAAGACGGTGGTGATGGTGGTCCACGACCTGTCCAGCGCCTGCCGCTACGCCGACCACCTGGTGGCGATGAAGGGCGGCCAGGTGCTGGCCGAAGGCGCGCCGGCCAGGGTGGTGACGGCGGAACTGGTGGAGGCGCTGTATGGCGTGCGCTGTACGTTGCTGAGCGATCCGTACAGCGGCACGCCGCTGATCGTTGGGGCCAGCCGGGTGAGAGCTTGCTTTTCGTAGGAGCGAGGGGGACGCCTAGTTCTTGCTCGCGAATGGGGTTTCCCGGGATTTCGGCGCCAAGACTGAGAGCACCCTCTCCCTAACCCTCTCCCTGAAGGGAGAGGGGACCGTTGGGCAGACACGGATGTTCTGGAGTCAGCCGGCATCACCGAAAGCTGCCGGCTGAAACCATTCCTCCTCTCGGCACGGACGGCCCCCTCTCCCGCTTGCGGGAGAGGGCTGGGGAGAGGGGACGGGCTTCGACATCGCTCCGGAGCAAGGCTTGACGCCATTGTTCGCGAGCAAGCTCGCTCCTACGAGAAAAGCACCATCCCCCCCCCAGCACCTCAGATGCGACGAAATGCCAGCACCCAGCCATTGCCCCGCCCCCACCGCCAGTGGGATCATTTGCAATTGCTTTTTGTTCTCATCCATGGCTGATCACGTGTCACCGCAACTACTCCTCGTGGAAGACGACGCCCACCTGCGCCCGGCCCTGGAACGCCACTTCCAGGCCCGCGGCTTCGCCGTGCGCGCCTGCGAGACCGGCACTCAGGGCCTGGCCGCGCTGCGCGAGGGCCGCTTCGACCTGGTGCTGCTGGACATCATGCTGCCCGGCGTCGACGGCCTCAGCCTGCTCGACGAACTGCGCCGCCGGCAGACCGTGCCGGTGATGCTGATGTCCGCCCTGGGCGCCGAGCAGGACCGCATCAGCGGCTTCACCCGCGGCGCCGACGACTACCTGCCCAAGCCCTTCAGCCTGGCCGAGCTGGACGCCCGGGTCGACGCCCTGCTGCGCCGCGTGGCCCTCGACCGGCGTCCGGCCGAGGCCCCCCGGGACGGCGAGCTGACCCTCGACGAGGAAGCCCGCGACGTCACCCACCAGGGCCGCGCCGCCGGCCTCACCGGCTCCGAGTACCGCCTGCTGGCGACCTTGCGCGCCCACCCCGGCGAGGCGCTGAGCAAGGCCTTCCTCTACCAGAGCGTGCTGCACCGCGCCTACACCCGCCTGGACCGTGGCCTGGACGTGCACGTCTGCAACCTGCGCCGCAAGCTCGCCGCCATCGGCGCGCAGCACCTGCAGATCCAGGCGGTGCGCGGCCAGGGCTACGTGCTGGTCGAGACGGACGGCGCCTGATGCGCCGCCACCCGCTGCTGTGGAAGCTGGCCCTGCTGCAGGTGGGCTTCTGCCTGACGCTGACCTGGCTGATCTGGAACTGGGGCCTGTCGGTGGAACGCAGCACCTACTTCCTCGACGAAGCCGACCGCCTCTACCTCGCGCGCTACGCCCAGCAGGCTGAGCAGGCCTGGCGCCAGGGCGGCACGGCCGGCGCCGAAGCCTTCCGCCGCCAGCTGGAGCGCGAGGAAGACACCTGGGTCGCCCTGGTCGGCCCGCGCCTGGAAAGCCTCGGTACCACGCCGCTGAGCGCCGAGGAAGCCAGCCACCTGACCTTCATGCGCAAGCTCGACTGGCCCATGAGCCGGCGCCTGCAGGACGAGCTGCCCTACGTCAGCATCGAGTTCCCCGAACGCCCCGAGGACGGCCGCCTGGTCATCCAGCTGCCCGAGCGCCTGCTGCCCAGCGGCCTGACGCCCTGGACCCACGTCATCACCCACGGCGTGGCGCCGACCCTGCTGGCCCTGCTGCTGGGCCTGGCCCTGTACCGCCACCTGGTGGTGCCGCTCAACCGCCTGCGCGACCGCGCCGACGCCCTGCGCGCCGACGACCTCGACAGCCCCGGCCTGCCGCTGCAGGAGCGCCACGACGAACTGGGCGAACTGGCCCAGGCCTTCGAACACATGGCCGCGCGCCTGCGCCAGAGCCTGGCCCAGCAGCGCCTGCTGCTGCGCACCCTGTCCCACGAACTGCGCACGCCCCTGGCGCGGCTGCGCATCGCCCACGACGGCGAGCTGCCGCCCGAGCAGTTGCGCCAGCGCCTGGGCCGCGAAGTGGCCGACATGCAGCGGCTGCTGGAAGACACCCTCGACCTGGCCTGGATGGACACCGAGCGCCCGCAATTGCCCACCGAACCGGTGCTGGTGCTCTCGGTATGGGAGGCGCTGCGCGAGGACGCCTGCTTCGAAAGCGGCTGGGAGCCGGCGCGGCTGCCCTGCTCGCTGGGCACCGAATGCAGCGTGCAGGTGCACCTGGACAGCCTGGCCCAGGCCCTGGAGAACCTGCTGCGCAACGCCATCCGCCATTCGCCGGTGGGCGGCCGCGTCAGCCTCGACGGCTGGCGCGAAGGCCGGCACTGGCACCTGTGCCTGCGCGACCAGGGCCCCGGCGTGGCCGAGGCCGACCTGGAACGCATCTTCGAGCCCTACCAGCGCCTGGAAGGCAGCGGCGCCGGCTTCGGCCTGGGCCTGGCCATCGCCCGCCGCGCCATCGAGCTGCAGGGCGGCCGCCTGTGGGCCACCAACGCCCACCCCGGCCTGTGCCTGCACCTGCTGTTGCCGGCGGCCTGGAAGTGTTTAGAAAGTTAATGCGCTTTACTCGCAATTGTGAGTAATTATCATCTTCGATCTCTCGCCTTCAGGCTGAACTTCCGGAGATCGAAGATGTCGTCCCGTGCCCAACCCCTAGTCCCCTTCCTGCTGCTGTCCAGCTGCCTGCTGGCCAGCGCCGTCCATGCCGCCAGCCAGGACGAGCAGCCTGTCGAACTGGACAGCCAGACCGTGGTCGCCACCGCCCAGGAAGAAACCAAGCAGGCCCCGGGCGTGTCCGTCATCACCGCCGAGGACATCGCCAAGCGCCCGCCGGCCAACGACCTGTCGCAGATCATCCGCACCATGCCGGGGGTCAACCTCACCGGCAACTCCACCAGCGGCCAGCGCGGCAACAACCGGCAGATCGACATCCGCGGCATGGGCCCGGAGAACACCCTGATCCTGGTCGACGGCAAGCCGGTCAGCAGCCGCAGCTCGGTGCGCTACGGCTGGCGCGGCGAGCGCGACACCCGCGGCGACACCAACTGGGTGCCGGCCGACCAGGTCGAGCGCATCGAAGTCATCCGCGGCCCGGCGGCGGCGCGCTACGGCTCCGGCGCCATGGGCGGGGTGGTGAACATCATCACCAAGCAGGCGGCCAAGCAAACCCACGGCAACCTCACCGTCTACCAGAACTTCCCGCAGCACGGCGACGAAGGCGCCAGCAAGCGCGTGAGCTTCGGCCTCAACGGCCCGCTGACCGATACCCTCAGCTACCGCGTCTACGGCAACCTGGCCAAGACCGACGCCGACGACTGGGACATCAACGCCGGCCACGAATCGGCGCGCACCGGCAACCAGGCCGGCACCCTCCCCGCCGGCCGCGAAGGCGTGCGCAACAAGGACATCAACGGCCAGCTGAGCTGGAAACTGGCGCCCAACCAGAGCCTCGAGTTCGAAAGCGGCTTCAGCCGCCAGGGCAACATCTACACCGGCGACACCCAGAACACCAACAGCAACGCCAACGTGAAGAGCATGCTGGGTCACGAGACCAACATCATGTACCGCGAGAACTACTCGCTCACCCACCGCGGCGACTGGGACTTCGGCAGCTCGATGGCCTACCTGCAGTACGAGAAGACGCGCAACAGCCGCATTAACGAAGGCCTGGCCGGCGGCACCGAGGGCATCTTCAGCAACACCGACTTCTACACCTCGACCCTGCGCGACCTGACCGCCCACGGCGAAGTCAACCTGCCGCTGCACGCCTGGCGCGACCAGACCCTGACCCTGGGCAGCGAGTGGAACCAGCAGAAGCTCGACGACCCCAGCGCCAACACCCAGACCACCACCGAGGGCGGCTCGGTCGCAGGCCTGACCAGCAGCGGCCGCGACACCACCTCGCAGGCGCAGATCTTCTCGCTGTTCGCCGAAGACAACATCGAGATCCTGCCCGGCACCATGCTCACCCCGGCGCTGCGCTTCGACCACCACAGCATCGTCGGCGACAACTGGAGCCCGTCGCTCAACCTGTCCCACGCGCTGACCGACACCCTCACCCTGAAGGCCGGCATCGCCCGCGCCTACAAGGCGCCGAACCTGTACCAGCTCAACCCCGACTACCTGCTCTACAGCCGCGGCCAGGGCTGCTACGGGCAGAGCACCAGCTGCTACCTGCAGGGCAACGAGAACCTCAAGGCCGAGACCAGCGTCAACAAGGAACTGGGCATCGAGTTCAAGGACGACGGCTGGGTCGCCGGGCTGACCTACTTCCGCAACGACTACAAGAACAAGATCGACTCCGGCCTGACCCCGGTGGGCAGCGCCAGCGGCGGCACCGGCAGCTACGCCAACGCCTCGATCTACAAGTGGGAGAACGTGCCCAAGGCGCTGGTCGAGGGCCTGGAAGGCACCCTGAGCGTCCCGCTGGCCGCGCAGCTGACCTGGAACAACAACTTCACCTACATGCTGCAGTCGAAGAACAAGGAAACCGGCGACGTGCTCTCGGTGACGCCGAAGTACACCCTCAACTCCATGCTCGACTGGCAGGCCAGCGACGACCTCTCGCTGCAGCTGAGCGTGGCCTGGTACGGCAAGCAGAAGCCGAAGAAGTACGATTACCAGGGCAACCGCGTGACCGGCAGCGCCAACGACCAGCTCTCGCCCTACGCGCTGACCGGCGCCAGCGGCACCTACAAGATCAGCAAGAACCTGAGCGTCACCGCCGGCGTCGACAACATCTTCGACAAGCGCCTGTACCGCGCCGGCAATGCCCAGGGCGTGGCCAACATCGCCGGCGCCGGCGCCGCCACCTACAACGAGCCCGGCCGCACCCTCTACACCAGCCTGACCGCGTCCTTCTGAGGACCACCCGGCCCCCGCTCCCGGCGGGGGCCGGCAGACGAGATAGCCTGATGAAAACCACCACCCTGCCCCTGGTCCTGGCGCTGGCACTGGCCGCGCCGGCCCCGGTGGCCCTGGCGCAACCGGCGCCGGACCAGAAGATGGACACCACCTTGCTGCAACGCCAGGACCTGGCCTACCGCTTCACCCAACTGGAACTCGACTCTGCCGACGGCCGGCGCCACTACCGCCTGTGGGTCGGCAAGCCCGAGCGCCCGGCGCCCGCCGCCGGCTACCCGGTGCTGTGGATGCTCGACGGCAACGCCGCCCTCGGCGCGCTCGATGCCGCCAGCCTGGACAACCTCGCCAACGGCCAGGCGCCGCTGCTGGTCGCGGTCGGCTACCAGACCGAGCAGCGCATCGAACGCAACGCCCGCACCTACGACTACACCCCGCCGCTGCCCGGCGAGGCCAGGCAACTCGACCCGCTGACCGGCCAGCCCAGCGGCGGCGTCGACGCCTTCCTCGACCTGCTGCGCCAACGCATGCGCCCCATGGTCGCCGCCGTCGCCCCCATCGACGCCAGCCGGCAGACCCTCTGGGGCCACTCCTACGGCGGCCTGGCCGTGCTCCACGCCCTGTTCACCCGCCCCGGCGAGTTCAGCGCCTACGCCGCCGCCAGCCCCTCGCTGTGGTGGCACGACGGCGCCATCGTCCGCGAAGCCGCGGGCCTGCAACAACGCCTGGGCGAAAGCCGCCCGCGCCTGCTGCTGATGCGCGGCGGCGACGAACCGGGCAACCCGCGCGGCCCGCTGAAAGGCGACGCCGAACGCCCGGCCCGCGAACTGAGCGCCGACCTGGCCAAGGTGCCGGGCCTGCAGGTGCAGTACCAGCGCTTCGACGGCCTGGGGCATGGGCCCATGTTGCCGGCGTCGCTGCGCTATCTGCTGGAGCATTACCCGTAACCGAGGCGCGCCGGGGAGCAAGGTCAAACGGCGGATAACCGCGAACGGTTATCCGCCCTACGCCAGGTCCACCCGGTGATGCAGGGCGTACAACCGTTCGCGGAAATGACGATGTACAAGGATGGCGCCTAACCTCCAGCCCGCAGAGGACAGCCCCCTCTCCCTTCAGGGAGAGGGTTGGGGAGAGGGCGCTCTTGAACGCAACACCTACGCCACCGGTAACCCCTGTTCGCGAGCAAGCTCGCTCCTACGAAAAGCCAAAAAGCCAAAAAGCCCAAAAGCCAAAGCCATCCCCTCCGCTCTTCCCCCTTTTCCACACTGGCAATGAAGTTTGCGGCAGGAGCACAATCCAAGGTTCGCCCCTCCCCAGGAAGCCCCCGGATGCCCGACAGCCTGCATGCGGCCCTGCGCCACTTCGTTTCCACTCTGCGCCACGACCCGGCCTTCCGCTCCCTGCGCCTGGTGCAGCGGCACAGCCTCGACTGCGGCGTGACCCGCGACCAACCCGACCCGGTGCGCCACGGCCTCGACCAGGGCGCCATGCTCTGCGCCGAGGTCGATGGCGTGGAAGCCTTCGCCGCCACCAGCGACCTCGGCGAACAGGGCCTGCGCCAGGCCTTCGAACGCGCCCGCCAGCTCGCCGCCGGCATCGCCGCCCGCGCCCTGCCGCGCCCGGCCCAGGCCGGCGCCGACCTCGGCCGCCAGCGGCGCAGCAGCCCGAACCTCGACACCCCGCTACCGGAACTGGCGCAATGGCTGGACCTGCTGCGCGCGGAATGCGCCGCGGTGCCGCGCGAGGAACGCATCGTCGACTGGAGCGCCAGCCTGCGCGTGGTGCGCGAGCGGCAGCTGTACCTCGACCGCCACGGCAGCGACCTGCTGCACGAGACCCAGCGCCTCTACCCCTGGCTCTCGGTGACCGCCTTCGACGGCCGGCAGAGCCAGACGCGCACCTTCGACGTGGCGCGCCAGGGCGGCGCCGAAGTGGTGCTGCACAGCGGCTTCGCTGGCGCCGCCGCGCGCGTCGCCGACGAGGCCCTGCAACTGCTGCTGGCGCCCAACACCCCGGAAGGCACCCGCGACCTGCTGCTGATGCCCGACCAGATGATCCTGCAGATCCACGAATCCATCGGCCACCCGCTGGAGCTGGACCGCATCCTCGGCGACGAGCGTAACTACGCCGGCACCAGCTTCGTCACGCCGGACATGTTCGGCCATTACCAGTACGGCTCGCCGCTGCTCAACGTCAGCTTCGCCCCGGACGTGCCCGACGAACTGGCCAGCTACGCCTACGACGACGAAGGCACCCCCGCCGAGCGCCAGCTGCTGATCGCCGGCGGCATCCTCCAGCGTCCCCTCGGCGGCGCCCTGTCCCAGGCCCGCAGCCAGCTCGCCGGGGTGGCCAACAGCCGCGCCAGCAGTTGGAACCGCGCGCCCATCGACCGCATGGCCAACCTCAACGTCGAGCCCGGCGACCAGAGCCTGGCGCAACTGATCGGCGGCATCGAAAAAGGCATCCTCATGGCCACCAACCGCTCCTGGTCCATCGACGACGCGCGCAACAAATTCCAGTTCGGCTGCGAATGGGGCCAGCTGATAGAGAACGGCGAACTCGCCGGCGTGGTGCGCAACCCCAACTACCGCGGCATCTCCGCGCAGTTCTGGCGCAGCCTGGGCGCGGTGGGCGACGCCTCCACCTTCAGCGTGCTGGGCACCGCCAACTGCGGCAAGGGCGAGCCCAACCAGGCGATCACCGTCGGCCACGCCTCGCCGGCCTGCGTGTTCAAGGACGTCACCGTGTTCGGAGGGCAGGCCTGATGCAACTGCGACTGTCCCCCGACCACCTGCGCGAACTCGCCGACTGGCTCAAGGGCCGGCTGCGCGGCGACGAGGAATTCAGCCTGTGGCTCGCCGCCGAGGACTCCGACTTCGTGCGCTTCAACCACGCCCAAGTGCGCCAGGCCACCCGCGTGCTGCAGATCGAGGCGCAGCTGCGGCTAATCCGCGGCGCCCGCCACGCCAGCCTGGAGCTGAGCCTGACCGGCGGCGCGGAGGAAGACCGCCAGCGCCTGCAGCAAGGCCTGGAACAACTGCGCGGCACCCTGGAAGTGGTCCCGGAAGACCCCTACCTGCTGCTGGAGGACGAGCCCTGGACCCGCGTCCAGGAAGCCCCCGGCCGCTTGCCGGCAGTCCGCGAGGTGATCGACCAGGTGGACGCCCAGGCGCAAGGCCTGGACCTGGTCGGCATCTACGCCGGCGGCCCGCTGTACCGCGGCTTCGCCAACACCCGCGGCAGCTTCGGCTGGCATGCCGCCGGCAGCGCCAGCCTGGACTGGAGCCTGTTCGCCGACAACGGCGAAGCGGTGAAGACCACCTACGCCGCGCGCGACTGGGATGCCGCCGCCCTGGGCCAGGCCTTCGCCCGCGCCCGCGAGCAGCTGGACTACCTGCAACGCCCACGGCGCACGCTGCAACCCGGCGCCTACCGCGCCTACCTGGCGCCGGCGGCGCTGGAGGAAATCATCTCGCTGCTGTGCTGGGGCGGCTTCTCCGCCCGCGAACTGGCCACCCGCCAGAGCCCGCTGCTGTCGCTGCACCTGGGCCATGCCAGCCTGTCGCCGCAGGTCAGCCTGGAGGAAGCGGCCAGCGCCGGCCTGGAACCGCTGTTCGACCGCGACGGCTTCCTGCGCCGCGACCAGGCGCTGATCGAGGGCGGGCGCATGGTCGGGCAACTGGTCAGCCCGCGCTCGGCGAAGGAATTCGACCTGCCCGCCTACGGCGCCAACAGCCACGAGACACCGCAGTCCCTGGTCATGGCCGCCGGCGAACTGCCCGAGGACGAAGTACTGGCGCGCCTGGGCACCGGCCTGTACATCGGCAACCTCTGGTACCTGAACTACTCGGACCTGGCCGCCGCGCGCATCACCGGCATGACGCGCTTCGCCAGCTTCTGGGTGGAAGACGGCCGGATAGTCGCGCCCCTGGCCAGCATGCGCTTCGACAACAGCCTCTACAGCCTGCTCGGCGAACACCTGCAGGCGCTGACCCAAGAACGCTCGCTGCGCATCGACACCAACACCTACGGACGCCGCAGCGCAGCCACCCAACTGCTGCCCGGCGCGCTGGTGGAACGTTTCACGCTGACGCTGTAGGGCGTACAACCGTTCGCGGTTGTACGCCGTTACACCCATCTCGACGCTGGCCTCCTGGTCAAGCCCGGAGCGCTCGGAAACGGGAGCTTCGGGTTCGAATCCAGCGCGGCCTGGGGCCAAGGTCAAACGGCGGATAACCGCGAACGGTTATTCGCCCTACGTCACGGTCAGGCCTGGCGTAGGGCGCATAACGCCTACGGCGTTATCCGCCGTTTGGCCTTGGTCCCCGGCGGCTCCGGGGTTGGCCTAGGCGTTGGCTGTGGCCTCGGTGTATCGGCGGATAACCGCGAACGGTTATTCGCCCTACGCCACGCCCAACGCCGTTACCAGTCGCAGTAGCAGCCGGTGGCGAGGGTGCTGGGGGACTTCACCTGGCGGCCTTCGACCAGCGCCTGGATCACCGGCTCGATGAAGCTGTTGGCCGAGGTGCAGGTGGCGCCTTCGCTGTAGGGGCCGAAGTAGGCCAGCTTGCCGTCGCGGTCCCACACCGCCACCGAGGGGCTGGCGGCGATGGGCGGCGGCGAGGGGAATTCCGGCAGCGGCTTCAGGCCCCACAGCTCGCTGGCCAGGCGGCCCTGGGTGCCGGGCTTGCGGTAGGCGTAGAAATCCACGCCCTGGGGCTCGAAGCGCTTGATCAGCGAGGCCAGATGCTGCTGGTTGGCAACGTTGCACGGGCATTCCGGGTCCCAGAAATGCACCACGCGGATGTGCCCCGGGCCGGCCAGTTGCGCCGGCAGTTGCAGCGCCTGGCCATCGAACAGTTGGGTGGTATCGGGATAGCTGCGCAGGTAGCGGCCTTGGAACGACCAGAAGGCGGCGAACAGGATGCCGAGCCAGGCCACGATGAGCACGCCCGCGAGAACGACTTTGCGATTGAGCGACATGATGCGGAAGGGGTGGACAGGAGGGCCGCTAGCTTGCCACGTCCAGCCGCCAGGGCAAGCCTTTCCTGACCGGCAGGCTGTGGCCGCAGCCTGCCGGATGACGACAAAACCAGGCGGCCCCGTTCGCATACGCAGGCTAAAGCGAAGCTCGCAGGCGCCCCAGCCAGCCACTGCCTTCGCCGCTGCAAGGGCTGAAGGTGGGCAATTGCTGCAGCGGCACCCATAGCTCACCCTGCCAGTCCAGCAACGTCACCCGTTGCGAGCGCCAGCTCATCAGCACCCGCCGGGGCCGTTGCGGATCGACGCGGCCCTGGTCGCGCAGCAGCGGAATCACCTGCTCGCCCAGCCAACGCCCCAGGGCTCGGTTCTCCGGGTGACCGAAGCGGATCAACGCCTTGTACAGCGCGGCTTCGTTGACCACCTCCAGCCACTCCTCGGCGCCGGAGGCCGCGCACAACAGCACCGAGCGCGCTTCGTGCGCATCCAGCCGCCGCGCCAGCGCCTGTGGATGATGCAGCCCGAGCAGGCGCGCCAGGTCGTGGGCGACGAACCAGGGTTGGTCATCGATCAGCAGGCCGCGCAGGGGACGGTTGTGGCGGAGGAAGGTGGTGGCGGTATAGGCATCATGCATGCTGGGAACTCCTGTTCAGAGAGAGGGAGTCCGCCGCTACGTCGTCAAACGAAGGGAGGCGGACCGCGCGGGGTTGACGAACCGGGAACAGGTACCGGCAGGCCCGAAGGCCTCCCCGCGCGATCCGCCATGAAGCGTGGCAGATGGATCGAACTGCGCACGGGGGCCTGCAAAAAACGCTACGCCGTTTTCGCATACGCCATCGGCGCGATCGCGCCTGTTCCACGGGTCGTCAAACCCGGCCACGGGATCGACCGTGACCGGCGGAGGATAGAGAGACGCAATGTAAGCCCGTAACGGATAGCCATGTGGGAAGCCTCCGAAACGCTGTTCGGGGCATGGTCCGGACGGACCTGCTCGCCCATCACCCCACCTTCGCCACACCCCGCGCCGGTGTTAGCATGCGCGCCCCATGCGCCTGACCGATTTCGACCAACGCCTCGCCGACCTCGGCGCCCTGCCCCGCCACCGCGGGCGGATGCTGCGTGCCTGGCTGCAGGGCCAGGCGCTGGATGCCGGGACCAAGCGCCAGGCCAGCGAGGACTTCCTGCCGCTGGCGGTGCGCAACGCCGTGCCGGAGCTGGCCGCGCAGCTGGAAGGCCTGGCGCGCCTGCATTCTCGCCACCCCGCCGGCGACGGCTCCGAGCGCCTGCTGGTGAGCCTGGCCGACGGGCAGATGGTGGAGAGCGTGCTGCTGCCGCGCGATGGGTTGTGCGTGTCCAGCCAGGTCGGCTGCGCGGTGGGCTGCCGCTTCTGCATGACCGGCCGCAGCGGCCTGCTGCGCCAGGTCAGCGCCGCCGAGATGGTCGCCCAGGTGGTGCTGGCGCGGCGTCTGCGGCGGGTGAAGAAGGTGGTGTTCATGGGCATGGGCGAGCCGGCGCACAACCTCGACAACGTGCTGGAGGCCATCGACATCCTCGGCAGCGACGGCGGCATCGGCCACAAGCACCTGGTGTTCTCCACGGTGGGCGACCCGCGGGTGTTCGAGCGCCTGCCGCAACAGCGGGTGAAACCGGCCCTGGCCCTGTCGCTGCACACCACCCGCGCGGACCTGCGCGAACACCTGCTGCCCAAGGCGCCGAAACTCACCCCGGACGAACTGGTGGAACTGGGCGAGGCCTACGCCCGCCAGGTCGGCTACCCCATCCAGTACCAGTGGACGCTGCTCAAGGGCGTGAACGATGGCCAGGATGAATTGGACGGCACCCTGCGCCTGCTCAGGGGCAAGTTCGCGGTGCTCAACCTGATTCCCTTCAACGCCCTGGAAGGCGACGCCTACCAGCGCCCGGACGGCGAGCGCATCGTCGAGATCGTGCGTTACCTGCACAGCCGCGGCGTGCTGACCAAGGTGCGCAACAGCGCCGGGCAGGATGTGGAGGGTGGTTGCGGACAGTTGCGGGCGCGGGTGGTGGAGTTGGTGGATACCAGCCGGCTGAGCATCGCGCCGAGGCGCTCTTCGTAGGAGCGAGCTTGCTCGCGAAGGGAGTTTCCCGGTGACTGTGGTGTTGGGGGTAAGAGCGCCCTCTCCCCAACCCTCTCCCTGAAGGGAGAGGGGGCCGTTCGGAGCGAATGGCGAATCCAGAGTTACCCGTAGGAGCGGACCTTGTCCGCGATGGCCGGAACCACCGGCGCGGTTCGCGGATGAGATCCGCTCCTACGCTGCCCCACCCGCGCCATTCCCCTGTAGGAGCGCGCCCTGCGCGCGAAATCGCGGGCAGGGCCCGCTCCTACAGGTTGCTGGGGAGCACGGCGTGCCTCCCGTAGGAGCGGACCTTGTCCGCGATAGCCGGAACCACCGGCGCGGTTCGCGGATGAGATCCGCGCGGCCCCACCCGCGCCATTCCCCTGTAGGAGCGCGCCCTGCGCGCGATTTCGCGGGCAGGGCCCGCTCCTACGGGGCTGCGCCCTCGGCGGCGGCGCACGGCGCCAGGGCCTGGCGGGCGTGTTCGATCCAGTCGTGTTCGCTGGCGAAGTCAGTCGAGTAGTCGGCCAGGCCCATGCTCAGCGAGAGCGGCGGCAGCGAGGCTTCGTCGAAGTTGCCGAACAGTTGGGCGATGCGCTCGACGCAGGCCCGGGCGCCAGCGGCGTGGGTCTGGCGGAACAGCACCAGGTATTCGTCCGGGTGCTTGCGGCTGACGTGGTCGGTGTTGCGCACCTCGGCCTTGATCAGGTGGCCCAGGCGCACGCTGAGGGCTTCGGCGGTGAGGTTGCCGTAGCGCAGGCGCAGGCGGGCGTGGTCGTCGATACGGATCAGCGCCAGGGTCGCCCGCGGCCCGCCGCGGCGGCAGCGGCCGAATTCCTGGGCCAGGCGGTGCAGCCAGACGTCGTAGGACAGCAGCAACTGCTGGTCGAAGCAGTCCACCAGGGAGAAGGCGCGGCGCTGGGCGTGCAGGCGGCGCGCCAGGCTGTAGCTGGTCCAGCCCACCGCCAGCGGGTAGAAGAACAGCATCGGCAGGCAGGCCCAGATCACCCGCCCGGGCGTCTCCAGGTCCACCTGGTAGCCAGTCAGCAAGCCCATCGCCAGGATGCCCGCCGCGTTGGCCAGCAGGCCCTTGAGCATGAAGCCGGGGCCGTTGGCCGCCACGTTGTGCATGGTGACCATCGACAGCAGCAGCGCCGAGGGCAGCAGGCTGAAGTGCATGAGCGCCACCCAGCCGCCGGCGAACAGCGAATCCAGCAGCAGGTTGCGCAGTTCGGCCCGGTAGGGCTCGGCGGCGCGCACGGCGATGAAGCGGGCCAGGCCCGGCCAGAGGAAGCCGTTGACCAGCATCCAGGCCCAGAGCGCGGGGTGCCCGGGATAGGTGAGCACCGCGATGAAAACGAAGCTGAGACCACAGCCCAGGCTGCGTGGCGCGTAGATGCGCCTGGCGAAGGCGATACCGGCGCAAGTACTGCTTTCCATTTCCATACATCAATCCAGAGACGGCCTTCGACGAAGGGTCGACAGGCGGCATCGGCAATGGCGCCTGTAAATTGCCAGCATGTCTGACGTGCCTTTCCCGCTGGGCGCGTTATGCTTCCCCATTGGGTGAAAGCGTCAGCCTTCCGTCCACATAGCGGCGACGTTCACCCGCAAGACCGGCAATGTCAAAAAAACGCCATTGCCATGAACAGTGATGACTTGCCCCTCGCCGAGCGGGTGGCAAGCGTTGACGAATCGATCAGGAATGGAAGCCACCGCCTCCCTGCCGGACAGGGTCCCTGGCCATTACCGCAAGCGCGCAGCTCCAGCGGCTGCTGCGAATCGAGAAGGGCCGTGCCGTCCCCTGGCTGCCAGGCGCAGCAAAGCAGGACGAGCACGGGCGGCCGCACGGCTGGTCAACCTTAAAATACGAACGTATTCTAATGCAGAAGAGGCCTGATGAGTAAGCGCCCCGTCATTGATAGAGGCAAGGTCCTGGATGCCGCCGAAGGCCTGGTCATGCGCGAAGGCGTTGCGGCGCTGTCCATTGGCGAGGTGGCCAAGGCCGCCGGGATCAGCAAGGGTGGCGTGCAATCCTGCTTCGGCACCAAGGATGGACTGATCGAGGCCATGTTCAACCGATGGAAAGCGGAGTTCGAGGTGGCTGTGCGCGACAACGCCCCAGACGAAGCGGAACCGCTCGACAACCTGCGCGCCCACGTGCAACTGCTGGCCGCCAGCGACGAGGCCCTGGCCAAGCGCGCCGCGGCGGTGCTGGCGGCGATGCTCAGCCGCGAGGAGCTGCGCCAGCGCTCCAGCGACTGGTACCGCCCCCTGCTGATCCAGGACGGCGGCGACGACGAGCGCAGCCGCAACGCCCGCCTGGCCTTCCTCGCCGCCAAGGGCGCCTTCCTGCTGCGCTCCTTCGGCCTGATGGAGATGAGCGAGGCGGAATGGCAGGCGATCTTCCGCGAGATCGACACGCTGCTCCCGCCAGGGGAATGAACGCCCGGTGACCGGGGAGGCGCAGGCCTTCCCTTTGCGTAGTACACCCGCCGCCCGAGAACCCACGCCGATAGTCCACCGGGATAACCCCGGGAAAGTCGCGCCTATTCAATAACTAGACGAAGCAACTAGTTCCATGTGGATATACCCAAGTTATCCACCCACTTCCATAATTCAAAAGTCGAGCCCTATGCAAAACCAGAAGAACGACTCATCCTTCATTCAAGGAATGCCATGCAAGCGAAAGTTCAATACGAGGACTCCGGTCTGCTCTGGATGTATGGTCATCTCAGAAGAATAGGCTGCAGCTTCCCCACCGCCCTGTACCGCAGCATGCGCTTCAAGCTGCTGGGCGATACCGGTGACTTCAGAAGCTCGGTCAGCTGGCAGAAGATCCGCTTCTCCAGGGCCCGGGCCGGCTAGCCCGGCGCGCAACCTCGCCCCCTTCGCGCAGCCGCTACGTTCCTAGCCGCGCGCCCCTGTGCAACACCTGGCCGCCCCCGTTGCAGGGACAGCCTCCCGCCTTTTCTACCTCATTCGTCTTCAGGATTGCGCCGCCTACGGGCGGAGTTTCTCAATACGCGGAGAAACTCAAGGACAATAACAACAAGCACGCCAGCAAGAATCGCCAACAGCATATCAATGCCCTCGCTATATCATCGTCGCAATCAATCGTTCTTCGAATGATGAAAAACAAAGTATGCCCCGGGGGCAACTTTGCCCAACATCGGAATCTATTTCTACATCGCAAGAAAAAACCGGCGAACTTCTTCGCCGGCGATCATCACCCCGGAACTTTCAGCCTTCCGCCAGGGGCAGGCGGATGACGAACAGCGCCCCCGTTTCGGCGTTGCTCACGCACAGGCTGCCGCCCATGTTGCGGATCAGGTCGTGGCTCACCGACAGGCCCAGCCCGGTGCCCTGCCCCACCGGCTTGGTGGTGAAGAAGGGTTCGAAGATGCGTTCCAGCAGTGCCGGCTCGATGCCCCCGGCGCTGTCGCATACGTGCAGTTCCAGCCACCCGGGCTCGGCGCAAGGGTGCTGGCCCAGGCGGATCCACCTGTCGCCCTCGCGCTTTTCCAGCAAGGCGTCGCGGGCGTTGGCCAGCAGGTTCACCAGCACCTGTTCCAACTGGTCGGCGAAGCCCATGACCTTCGGCCGCGCCTGGGGCGCCTCCAGCTCTAGGGTGATGCCCTGCTGGGTCATGCTCTCGCCCAGCAGCAGCACCACCGCCTCGCAGCAGGCCTGGGGATCGAACGGGGCCATGTCCAGGTCGGACTTGCGGCTGAACACCCCCATGTGGTTGACCACGCGGGTCAGCCGGTCGACCTGGGCATCCACCCGCTTGAGCTTCTCGCCCAGGTACTGCGGGTCGTCCAGGCGCTGCCAGGCGTTGAACAGCGCCAGGCGCATGACGTGCAGGGGCTGCTTCATCTCGTGGGCCATGCCGCTGACCATCTGCCCCAGGGCGGCCATCTTGGCGCCCTGGGCGAGCTGTTGCTGGGAATGGCGCACCGAGGTGTTGTCGCGGGCGACCGCCTGGACTTCGCGCAGCCGGCCCCGCTCGTCGAACAGCAGGCGGTCGCTCCAGATCAGCCAGCGACACTCGCGTCCGGGCAGGTTGAAGCGCAGCTCCCAGGATTCCTCGACGCCGCCGCCGGCCCCTTCGACCAGGCGGGCGCGCAGGGCGCTGCAATCGCGCTCGGACAGCCAGTAGTCCAGGCGCCGCCCCAGCAGGGCCTCCACCGGCTCGCCGAGGAAGCTGGCGAAGGTGTGGTTGACGAAGGTCAGCACCAGGCTCGCCGAATAGCGGCAGATCAGCGCCGGCGAATCCTCCACCAGCATCCGGTAGCGCTCCTCGCTCTCGGCGATGCGCTGCGCGGCCTGGTGCCGCTCGGTCACGTCCAGCCACAGGCCCACCACTTCCCGCGGCAGGCCCTGGGCGTCGCGCAGCAGCTTGGCCTCGTCGTACAGCCAGTGCCATTGCCCGGCGCCGTCGCGCAGGCGGTATTCGGCGTTGACGCGCCCTTCGCGCAGCAGCGTGCGGCCGCGCTCGAAGAAGCTGCCCAGGTCGTCCGGGTGCACGCGCTCGGCCAGGGCCTGCCAGCTGTTCGCCTGCAGGTCCAGGCCCAGCAGGTTGCCGGCGCTTTCGCTGTAGAACTCCGGTATGAGCTGGCCGTCTTCCACGCGCTGCACGTAGATCACCACCGGCGCCTTGTCGATCAGGTTGCGCAGGCGCGCATGGGTGGCCTCGGCCTGCTGCGCCTGCTGGCGGGCCTCGCTGACGTCGAGCAGCACGCCGTCAAGGAAGCCGTGCTCGCTGCCGCCCTGCCAGCGCCCCTGCAGGTGCAGCCAGCGGCGGATGCGGGTCCAGGAATCCGGGCAGAGGCGCAGGTCCTGCGCCAGCTCCCCGCCGGGGCCCAGTTGGCGCAGGCGTATCAGCAGCTCGTCGGCATCGGCGGGGTGCAGCCGCTGCAGCAGTTCCTCCCGCGACAGCCGCGTCTGCCCCTCGGGCAATTCCAGGATGGCCGCCACCGCGGCGGAGAACTGGAAGCCTTCGCGCGCCGCGTCGTAGCGCCAGTAGCCGCCCTGCACCCTGCTCTCCAGCAGGTTCAGCCGGTGCAGGGCATCGCGCAGGCGCTTGCGTTCGAGGCGGCCGAAGACCTGCAGCGCCAGTTGTTCGGCCAGGCACTGCCAGTCGCCGGGCGACAGTCCCGCGCGGCCTTCGTCGAGGCCGTCCGGTTCGCCGATCAGCCAGGCGCCCTGCCCGCCCTGCGGCGTCGCCGGCACCACCCGCAGGCGTTCGCAGCACAGTTGCTTCAGCAACGCCGAGCCGGGCCCGCCGGCGCCGAGCAGGGTGCTGTCAGCCAGGGCGGCGAGCCCGCAATCCGGCAGGGCCAGGCCTTCGCGCAGCAGGCTGTGGGCGCCGGGGCGGACGTAGCAGGCGAACACCCGCCCGCCGCCGCCCGGCTCCGCCAGGACCAGCGCCATGGATTGCAGCTGGAAGCTGTTGGCCATGACCTCCAGCACTTCGCCCAGCGCGCCCGGCAGCTCGGCCAGGGCGACGTGGCTGAGCCGGGAGAGCAACTGCTTGATCACGTTGAAGCACTGCATCTGCGACTTTTCCCGGTCGCTCTGCCAGTTCAGGTCGGAGATGTCGGTGCCCAGCAGCAGGCAGCCGCGGCCGGCCAGCGGGCTGACCTGCACGCGGAAGACCAGCGGCTGCTGGTCGAGGCTGCGCAGGGCCAGGTCCGCCTGGCGGCCCTGGCGCAATTCCAGCGGCGCCCCGGCGGGCCGGGACCTGCGCTCCAGGTAGTCGCCCAGGCGCGCCGCATCGGCATGTGTCGGCTGCGCCAGGCAGCGGGCGCGGCGCCCGCCCAGGCGGCACACGCGGTCCTCGGCATCCAGCTCGATGCACAGGTCCCAGTGCGCCTGGCTCCATTGCCAGAACGGCTCGTCCAGGCCGCTCTGTGTCTCTTGCATCAGCGCATCGCCACCGGGTACCGGGGCGGCCTTGTCGTTGGACTGGCCACGGAACAGGCCTCGCATCGTCGACCTCACAGCAGCAGGCTGGCCTGGGCCTGCAGCACCGCGGGCAACCGCGGCACCGGGCCAATGCCCGGCAGTGTCAGCACCGGCACCAGCGGGGTGGCATCAGCGGGGTAGCGCACGCAGACGGTGATGCGCGTGTAGCGGCCCTCGGCCACCGGCGCGGCCACGTACTTGCCGCCGCTGCAGCCGGTGTACCAGCGGCTCGGCATCCAGCCCAGGCGGCTCGACACGGCCTGGGCCACGGTGTCCTGCAGGGCCGCCTGGTACTGCTGCGAGCCCAGCGAGTCGTTCACCGACAGCGCCACCCGCGCGCCGGCGGCCGCGGCGTCGTTGAACGACTGAAGCACCAGCATGGGGATGCCATACGCCAGCACGCCGTACATCACGGTGAAGAACAGGATGAAGGCGGCGGCGAACTCGATGGTCACGGCGCCGCGCTGGCGGCTCGGGTGTTTCTGCGGCATGGGTTCCCCCGGGTAGAGTCGTGGTTGCCTGGCGACGGCCGTGGCCTAGATCAGGAGTTGGGCGCCCGGGGTGCGCAGGTCGATGATGCGCACGTCGAGGGTGCCGGTCTGGATGCCCAGCAGTTGCAGCAGCGGGTCGATCAGCTGGCTGCCCAGGCTGGCGAGCACCGAGGCCAGCGCCTGGGTCAGCAGGCTGGTCAGGTCGCCGAGCGAATTCACCAGGCCGCCGACCACGCCGTCGAGCAGTTTCCCCAGCGGGCAGAGCAGCCAGCCGACCAGGGGCGCCTTGCACAGCAGGCCCTGGGTGTTCAGTTCGACGGACAGGCTCAGGTTCCGCGACAGGCTGGCGATGCCCGCCGCCAGCGAGGCGCCCAGGGGGCTCTGCACGCGCTGCACGGCGCTGGGCAGGTCGGCCGGCGAGGCAATGTCGAAGGCTAGCGGCTGTTCCCCGGGGGCAGCCAGCGCCACGTCGCCCTTGCGGGTATTCACCGACACGCTGGCCAGGTAGGCGTTGCCGTTGCCCAGCAGCTTCACGCTCAGGTCGTTGAGCGCCACCGCCGCCACGCCGGGCTGCGCCTTGACGTTGACCTGGGAGGCTCGCTGGGCGCCGCCGCAGGCGATGCTGTCCAGGGCGGCGTAGCCCTGGGCCACGCTGGCGCCCAGGTCGATATGGGCGTTGACCAGCCCGAGCTTGAGCAGGTCCACGTCGGCCACTACGTTCAGGGCCACCTGCACCGAGCTGGCGCGGGTCCGCCACTGCCCTGTGGCGTCCTTGCCGGGGTAGCCGACGGCGATGGTTGGCGGGCTGATCACCGTGAGCTTCACCGTCAGGCTGGTCAGCCCCGGCACGTTCAGCGTCAGGCCGGGAATCGCCAGCGCATGCTGCTTGTTGGCCACCAGCGCGGTGGTCATCAGCAGGTCCAGCAGGTTGACGTCGGCGCCCAGGGCCGCGTTGCGCGCGCTGTCCGGGGCGATGACGCTGATGATCTGCCCCAGGCTGAGGTTCGCCGAGGGCACCTTGATGCTGGCCAGGGCGCTGCGCAGCAGGGCGAGGTTGACGCCGGCGACCTGCGAGGCGTCGGCGGCGTCGATGGCGGCCTGGAGCAGTTGCGCCACGCTGACGTCGGCGTCCAGCAGGCTGTCCACCGAGCCGAGGTCGAGGTCGACGCCGGCCAGTTGCAGTTGCTCGCCCAAGGCGAGCAGGTTGACGTTGGCGCCGGCGATGCCCTGGTAGGTCACCAGGTCGAGGTTCAGCCGGGTGCCCAGCAGGCCGCCGAGCAAGGCGTTGAGCAGAGGTGAATTGCTGCTGTCCAGGCGCAGCAGGCCGCTGCCCGCCGACAGCGCGGCCATGGCCTGGCGCCGGGCTACCGCCTGGGCCTGGAGGGTGACGCTGGTGGGAGTGCCGGCGCCGAACACCGAGGCGACGTTCAGCACCAGGCTCGAAGGCACCGTGCGGCTGGCGACGACCTGCACCGAGTCGTTCCAGCTGCTATTGGCGGCGCGGAACACGCGCCGCTGGCCGCTGCCGTCGAAGACCACGTCGCCCAGGCTTGCGACCAGCCGGCCGTCGTCGGGGAAGCCGTTGCGCCGCGCGCTGGTGATCGCCAGCGCCTGCACGTCGGCGTTCGCCTGGGTAGCGCACATGCCGCTCTGGGTGGCGCTCTCCAGCGCCGCCATGTCTGCCACCCGCTGCAGCTTGCGCTGCTCCAGGTACAGGCGCCCGGTGTCCACCACCAGGGCCATGCAGATCAGCACCAACAGCAGGGTGACTGCCGCCAGCACACCGATAGCGCCGCGCTGCCGCTTGCCGAACATGGACATCTCCTTGACGTCGGGGATCACTTCTTGCCGGTGTTGAAGCCCTGGTTCTCGTCCAGCAGGTACTCGGGGATCGGGTGGCTGTAGCTGTCCAGGTAGCGCCGGTAGGCGCGGTCGCGCTCGGCCGCGGTGGCGGCCTGGCGGTTGGCCGAGGCCTGCCGGCCGCTGGCCTGCAGTTGCAGCCACTGCTCGACTTCCCACTGGTCGCGGACGCTGCTGCCCGCTTGCGGCCGCACCGACTCGGTGGCGCCAAGGCTCAGGGGGGCGGCCAGCAGAAGGCCGCTGAGGATGATCCGTTTCATAGCTAGTCTCCGTTTCCATCGCGGGCCCTGGCCGCCTTGCGGCCGGGCGCCCGCCGTCGATTACCTGATCTGCTGTTCCACCAGCGGCTGCGGCAGGGGCTGCGCCTGCACGCGGACCTGGGCCACGCTGGCGCCGTCTGCTGCCGGCACGGCTGGCAGCGGCGCTGCCACTTGAGCCGCCCGCGGCGCCGGCGCGCCGCTCCTGAGCGCATCGGCGCGCTGGCGGGCCTGGCGCACCTGCTCATCGGACAGCCGCGCCTTCTCGGCCAGCGCCGTGGCCTGGGCGGTCTTGCCCTCCAGCAGCAACAGGCTGAGCAGGTTGCTGGCCGGCAGCTTGTCGTCGCCGTCCAGTTCCAGGGCGGTGAGGAATTCGAAGCGCGCGCCTTCGCGGTCGCCCTTGCGCAGCAGCACCACGCCCAGGTCGTTGCGCACCAGCCGGTCGGTGGGCTGCAACCGCGCCGCCACGCGCAGTTCGCGCTCGGCCTCGGCGATGCGCCCCTCGCGCAGGGCGATCTGGCCCAGGCCGTGGTGCGCCTCGCCGGCCTTGCAGGTGCCGAGCAGGGCCTGGTACTCGGCCCTGGCCTGCGGGCTGCCGATGCGGCGCAGCGCCACGGCCTTGCTTTCGCGCACGTCCAGCGACTGCGCCGGCAGCGTCTGCAGGTGCGCCAGGGCGGCGTGCAGGCGGCCCTCGCGCAACATGCCGCGGGCCATGTCCAGCTGCAGTTCCTGGTCCTGGCTCAGGCGGCTGCCGCAGCTCTGGCCGAGGGCCGGGAAGCTCTCCGCCAGGTTGCCGCGCAGGTCGTCCGGCAGGTTGGCGCAGCCGCCCAGGGCCAGGCCGATAAAGCCCAGCAAGCACAACGTCCTCATCACATTCCCCCCAGTGCCTTGGTGATGGCCATGAACCCCGGCCCGGCCAGGATGATCAGCAGCGCCGGGAACAGCAGGGTGATCATCACCAGGCTCATCTTCGCCGCCAGCTTGCTGATCTTTTCCTGCAGCGAGGTCAGCCGGCGGTCCTCGAACAGGGCCTTGAGCGTCGCCAGCGAGGCCCGTGCGCTGCCGCCCTGGCGCAGCATCTGGCGCAGCACGCCGCAGCAGTCGGCAAGCTCGGCCACCTGCAGGCGCCTGGCCAGCTGGTCCAGCTCGTCGGCCAGGTCCAGGCCGCTGTCGGCGTGGGCCAGCACCAGGTCCAGCTCCTGGGTCAGCAGCGGCACGATGTTGCGGCCCTCCAGTTGCACCACCCGCAACGCCTGTTCCACGGTCAGGCCGGTGTCGAAGAGGATGCGGATCAGTTGGATGAAGACGATGACTTCCTCGGCCAGGCGCCGGCAGCGCTTGTCCGCCAGGTGCGCCAGCACGCGCTTGGGCAGCAGGAAGCCGAGGCCGGCGGCGAAGACCAGCGGCAGCAGCAGGTCGTCCAGGGCGTCGCCGCGCAGCAGGCCGGCCAGCGCCACCAGGGCGCAGGCCAGCAGCGGCAAGGCCAGCTGCGCGGCCTGGTAGAGGCTGCGCGGCAGGTTGCCGTTCCAGCCGGCGCGGGCCAGCAGGTCGCGCACCTCCTGGTCGCCCGGCTGCAGGCGCCGCCCCAGCGGGCCGTCGCCGAGCCGTTCGATGGCCCGGGCGCCCCAGCGCGCGGCGTCCTCGCCGCCCTGCGCGGCGGCGCCCAGGCGTTGTTCGATCAGGTGCTGCTCGCGGTTGGCCGCGCGGCTCTGCGACACCAGCAGGGCCAGCGCCGCGCCGAACAGCAGCAGGGCCAGGAGTACGTACCAGGTTGCGTCCATGTCCGTCTCCTACACGCTCTTGAGCATGCGCCACAGCGTGACGCAGCCGACCGCCTGCAGCCCCAGCGAGGTCAGCAGCAGCGTGCGGCCGAAGCCGTCGCTCCACATGGCCATCAGGTAGCCGGGGTTGCTGGCCAGGATGTACATGCCCAGGCCCAGCGGCAGCACCGCCAGCACCAGGGCGCTGAAGCGCGTCTCGCCGGTCATGGCGCGCAGCTGGCGGCCGATCTTCTCGCGCTCGTGGATGACCTTGATGATGTTGTCCAGCAGGTCCGTGGTGTTGCCGCCGTAGCGGTAGTTCACCGTCACGCCCAGGGCGAGGATGTGCAGCTCCTCCACGTCGTAGAGTTCGGCGATGTCCTGCAGCGCCTCGGGCAGGCTGATGCCCAGCTGCACGTGGCTGCTGGCGCGGGCGAAGATCGAGCGCAGCGGGTCGTCGGCCGCCGCCACCGCCTGCTCGATGGCGTCGCCCAGGGTGCGCCCGGCCTGCAGGCTGCGTACCACCTGGTCGAGGAAGGCCGGCATCTGCCGGATCATCTTCTGCAGGCGGCGCTGGTACAGCAGGCCGAGCAGGCCGTTGAACAGCAGCAGCACCAGCGGCACGGCCAGCAGCACGCCGAACACGTTCAGCAGGCGCCAGCCCGGCACGACCAGCGCCAGCATCGCCAGCCCCGCCCCGACCAGCCAGGGGCGCATCTGCACGATGCCGGCGCGGCGCATGCGCCGCACCAGCCAATGCTGGGTGCGCGGCCGCGCCGCGGCGAGGTCGCCCAGGGCCTGGCCGGGCACCAGGCGGCGCACCACCTGTTCGTTGTTGCGTGCGCGCAGGCCCAGGCCGAGCAGCAGCACGGCCAGGCCCACCAGCGCCAGGCTGGCCACCGCCAGCAACAGCGCCCCGGCGCTCATGCCGCCACCTGGCGCAGCTTCAGCCCCGACGGCACGCCGGTGCGCACGAACCTGCCGCTGGCGCGCCGGTCCAGGCTGAACAGCGAGTTGGTGACGTAGATGCCGTCGCGCACCTCCAGCACTTCCAGCACTTCGCTGATGCAGCGCCGGCCGTTGGCCTGGCGGGTGATCTGCACCACGATGTCCAGCGCCGCGCAGATCATCTGCCGCAGCGTCTGCTCGGGCAGCTTGTGCCCGGCCAGGCCCACCAGCATTTCCATGCGCAGCAGCGAGTCCATCGCCGAGTTGGCGTGCACCGTGCTCATCGAGCCGTCGTGGCCGGTGTTCATCGCCTGCAGCACGTCGAGCACTTCCACCCCGCGGATCTCGCCGAGGATGATGCGGTCCGGGCGCATGCGCAGGGCGTTGCGGATCAGGTCGCGGGCGGTCACCTCGCCGTAGCCCTCGGCGTTCGGCGGGCGCGTCTCCAGGCGCACCACGTGGTCATGGCCCAGCTGCAGTTCGGCGGTGTCCTCGATGGTGACGATGCGCTCGCGCGCGTCGATGAAGCCGCTCAGCACGTTGAGCAGCGTGGTCTTGCCGGTGCCGGTGCCGCCGCTGATGAGGATGTTGCAGCGGTTCTCCACGGCCTGGCGGAGGAACCCCAGCAGCGCCTCGTCGACGCTCTGGTAGGCCAGCAGGTCGGCGCTCTGCAGCAGCTCCTTGCTGAACTTGCGGATGGAGATGCACGGGCCGTCCAGGGCCACCGGCGGGATGATGGCGTTGACCCGGCTGCCGTCGGGCAGGCGCGCGTCGACCATCGGGCTGGATTCGTCCAGGCGCCGCCCCAGGGGCGCCAGGATGCGCTGGATGACGCGGTACACGTGGTGGTCGTCGATGAAGCGCAGGTCGCTCTGGTACAGGCGGCCGCGCTGCTCGATGAAGACGCGGTCGGGGCCGTTGACCAGGATTTCGCTGATGTCCGGGTCGCGCAGCAGCACTTCCAGCGGGCCGAAGCCGGTCAGCTCGTCCACCACTTCCTCGGCCAGGCGGTCCAGCTCGTAGCGGGAGATCGCCAGCTGGCGCCGCGCGGCGTATTCGCCGACCTTCTCGGCGACGTACTGGGCCACCGCCGGGCGCGCGCCTTCCAGCAGGTTCACGCCGTCTTCGTCGATCTCGTCGATGATGTAGCGGTGCAGGCGCATCTTCAGCAGCTGCATTTCCTGCTCGTGCGCGCCGAGGCTGCTGGCGTAGCTCATGGACGCGCGCCCCGGAAGCGGCCGAACCAGGGGAAGCGCCGCCGCGCCTGGCCGCCCAGCGCGCCGAGCGGTTCGGCCAGGGCGCGCAGCTTCAGCGCCAGGGGGTCGCGCGGGGCCACCTCGAACAGGCTGCGCCCGAGGTTCTTCGCCCGCAGGCGCGCCTCGGCCGAGGCCGGCAGCACGCCGAAGAGTTCCAGGCCGAACATGCGGCACAGGGCCTGCTCGTCCGGCGGCACCGCGGGCAGGTAGCGCTCCACCAGCAGTTCGATGCGCGGCAGCGCCTGGCTGTTCTCGCGCAGGCGGCGCAGGCTTTCCAGGCCCTTCCGGCACGAGGGCACGCTCTGGTCCACCAGCCACAGCACGCGGCTGGCCTGCTGCAGCAACTGGCGGGCGAGTTCGCCTTCGGGCATGGCGGTGAAGTTGATCAGCACGTGGCTGAAGGCCGTGCGCAGGTTGCCCAGCAGCAGGTACAGCTCGGCGGTGGTCATGCGCTCCAGCACCCCGGGCTCGTCGGTCAGGCTGAGCAGGCGCAGGCCGGAGTCGTGGCGGCTGAAGGCGCTGTCGATCAGCGTCTGGTCGAGGCGGCGCAGGTTGCGCATGGCGTCGGCAAAGGTGAAGGGCGCGTCCATGCCGAGGATGGCCAGGGCCTCGCCGGCCGGCTGGCCGATGTCCACCAGCAGTACCCGGTTGCCCTCCTGGGCTTGCAACGCCAACGCCAGGTGCAGGGCGACGAAGGCGCCGTCGGCGTCCGGCCGGGCGCTGGCCAGGGCGAACAGTTCGCCCTGCTGCACGGCGCTCACCGGCACGCTGGGCAGGCGTCCGCCCAGGCGCCGGACCAGCCCGCCCAGTTCGCTGGCGCGGGCGCCGTAGGTGACGAAGTCGCGGGCGCCGGCGCGCATGGCCGCCAGCACCAATTGGTTGTCCAGGCCATCGCCCACGGCCACCACCGCCAGCATCGGCCGCGCCGACACCAGGCCCTCGATCAGGGCGCCGTGGACCATCAGGTTGGCCTTGTTCAGGCTGATGAAGAGCACGCCGGCGCCGGTCACTTCCAGCAGCGCCAGCAGCTCCTCCAGGGTGCCGCTGGTGGCGGCGACCACCTGGCCGGCGCTGGCCAGGCTGCTCTGCAGCCACTCCAGCTCGCCGGCGTGCTGGGTCAGCGCGACGAAGGTCTGGGCGGCGTTGCGGCTTTGCGCGGCGGGCACGCGGCTGCCGCTGCGGCCCAGCGGATCGCCGGCCATCACTGGGACATCCCGCTGGCCGAAGCGCGGCCGTCGTACTGGCCGTTCTCCAGGAAGTAGAACTCGCCGAAGCCGGGGTCGTAGTTGCGCAGGCCCTCGCCGGGCAGCTTGGGCAGCGCGGCATTGGCCGCCAGCGGCTGGACCAGGTGCGGGGTGACCACCATCAGCAGTTCGCGGTCGTCCTTGTCCAGCTGCGAGGAACGGAAGAACGCGCCCAGCACCGGCAGGTTGCCCAGGCCGGGGAACTTGTCGACGTTGCTCACCGTGTTGCTGCTGATCAGGCCGCTGATCACGAAGCTCTCGCCGTCGGCGAGGATCACGCTGGTGTCGGTGCGCCGCACGTTGAGCGCCGGCACCGCGATGCCGTTGGTCTGGATGCCGGCGGAGAAGTCCAGCTCGCTGACCTCCGGCGCCACCTTCAGGGCGATGCGCCCGGTTGACATCACCGTCGGCGTCAGGGTCAGGCGCACGCCGTATTCCTTGTACTCGATGGTGATGTTGTTGTTATCGCCGTTGGGCACCGGGATGGGGAACTCGCCGCCGGCCAGGAAGGACGCGCTCTGCCCGCTGGTGGCCACCAGGCTGGGACGCGCCAGGGTGTAGGCGAAGCCGCTGCCTTCGAGCATGTTGAGGAAGCCCAGCACCTTGCTGCTGCCGCCGCCCCAGATGACATTGAAGCCGCTGTCGCTGGTGCCGAAGTTGCCCGTCACGCCGCCGTCGGAGCCCACGCTGATGCCGCTCAGGCTGCCCGGCGCGCCGAGCATGAACAGGTTGGAGCCGCGCCGCACCAGCGAGGTGCTGGCCTGCTTGAGCTTGCTGCGGCTGACCTCGACGAAGCGGATGTCGGTCTGCACCTGGCTGGCCAGGTTGGCGGCGGCGACGGCGTCGCTGGTCGCGCCCACGTCGCGGATCGAGCGCCCGGCCACCTGCACCTGGGCCCGCAGCGGGTCGCCCGGGCAGCCGGTCCAGACCAGCAGGCTGGTCTCGCCCTGGGCCTTGCCGGTGACCAGGAAGTTGCGCTTGTCCAGCAGCTGCACGTCGGCGATCTGCGGGTCGCCAATGGCCAGGCGCTTGATCGGCAGCGGCAGCTGCTGGTCCTGCTGGGCGCCCTGCTGCAGCGCCAGCACCAGCTTCTGCGGCAGTTGCGCCAGCCCTTCGCAGGCCTTGGGCGCGGCCTGCGCCGAACCCAGCAGCGCCCATGCCATGACGCCCGCGAGGCAAACGCCCACCCCACCAGCCGGACGCCGGTATCCCATATTGCAAGCCATCCTAACTACTCCCTCTCCCTGCTTCAGGGGCTGATTCAAGGCGCCTCGTGGGCGACCGTGCCGCCGCGGTAGACCGTCACGCCCGCAGCGGCCCGCGGCCGGGCCGGGCTGCGCGGAGCCGCCGCGGCCACCGGCTGGCGGCGGCCGAGCAGTTGCTCCAGGGTGATGGACTCGGTGTTCGCGGCGGTCAGGGCGGTGTGCTGGTAGCTGCCCTGCTGCTCTTTCTCGTAGAGCTTCTCGTCCTTGCTGCGCACCGCCAGGCGCAACGAGCCGGCCTGGCTGGCCAGCATCAGCCGCGCGGTGGCGTTCGCCGGCACCGCCAGCACCGCGGTGCGCGCCACCTTGCGTTCCTTGTCCTGACCGTCGCCGGGGTTGCGCGCCTGGCCGTCGCCGGCCACGGCGATCTGCTCGCCATAGGTGAGGACGCGCACGCCCGGCAGCACCAGCTGGGCGCGGACGTCGCGCTGGATGCCCTGCTGGTCGGCGACGTAGAGCACCACGTCGACGTAGTCGCCCGGCAGCACGAAGCCGCCGCCGCCGACCACGTCGTCCACGGCGATGGCCATGGCCCGCTCGTCCGCGCGGATGGTCCGCGCCAGCGGGCCGCCGGGTTCGAGCACGGCGCCGGAAAGGATGCTGCCGGCCGCCACCGGCACCCACACGCGCTGGCCGAGCAAGGCCTCGACCTTGGGGTAGCTGCCCGCCGGCGCGGTCTGCAGGTATTCCAGGCGCAGGTCGTCCTTGCCCAGCAGCGCCAGCGCCGGCAGGTCGCGGGTGACCACCACCACGGGGGTGCGCTGCAGCTTGTCCGGGTCGGTGGGGAGCACGGTGAGAGCAGGTTCGCTGGCGACCACCGGCGCCTCGGGCCTGCCGATGGACAACCCCAGGTAACCGACCACCACCGCCCCCAGTAACAGAAGCCCGGCAAACGCCATCAACAATTTACTTTTCATGATGATTATTTCGTTGCAGCCAGCGGAAAGCACATTCGGGAAGCGAGTATCGAAAGCAGACTCGTCGATCTCGCGAGAAGGCCGGCAAGCTACCTTGGCGCCCCGATAAATAAAACGACCAAAAGCTACTAGGCCCTTCCTACTAGTTGTAAAAAGTTACTCCCCATAAAAGAATCGGAAGATATACCCGCAACGGAGGCACCATGAACTTCAAGTTGAAAATCCAGAAACTCGTCTCTTCCATGAAGGCATTCGCCAAGGACAAGGAAGGGGCCACCGCGATCGAGTACGCGGTCATCGCCGGGCTGATCTCCGTGGCCATCATCGCCACCCTGAAGATCCTCGGTCTCAAGCTAGTCGATGTCTTCAAGCAGATCTCCGACGCGCTCTGATTTCCCGCCGCGGCAATAGCATCGCCCCACTTCATTTCCGCAATCGAAGTGGGGCAAATTCATGAATATCCGCGCGCGCACTGGGCAGGTTCAATCAATAAGACCTGCCCAGCGGAAATGCAAAAGGAAACAGGCGAATACCACTCTCCGCAGAACTTCGGTAAAAGCGATGCTGACCCGATCGGAACTTCCGCTGATATTGCTCGTTGACGACGACCCGGACGCACTGGCCTCGACGGCGGAGTTGTTCGAAAGTCTCTTCAATATAAAAACCGCGGGCTCCGGCCACGAAGCCCTCGGCACGCTGGAGGAAACGCCCCTGCCGGACATCGTCATCGCCGATCTGGGCATGCCGGGCATGAACGGGCATCAGTTGTGCGAAGCGATCAAGTCCGATGCGCGCACCCGCGACATCACCATCATCTTCCTCACCGGCGAGGACACCACCGAAGCCGAGCTGGAAGGCTTCGAGCTGGGCGCGGCCGATTTCATCCCCAAGCCGGTGGAGCCCCGCACCTTCGTCAGCCGGATCAGGTCGCACATGCGCAGGAAGCTGGAGCGCGACAGGCTCCAGGACCTGAGCGAATACCTGGAACTGCGCTCGCGGAACCTCACGCAATCCAGCTGAACCGCCGGGGCCCGACGCCTGCGCAACAAGGTCTGAATACAGTGGCTACGACAAGAAAAGCGAACCTGCACGGGCACCAGGCACTCATCCTCGACGACGAGCCCGACATCGTCGAAGAGGTCGTCGACCTGTTGAACTGCGCCGGCTACCCCTGCCTGGGCGCGCACACCGCGGAACAGGCCCTAGCGCTGTTCCAGGCCAACCCCGGCATCGACATGCTGATCCTCGACTTCGACCTGCAGGACAGCCAGGGCCCGCGGGTGCTGGAGCGCATGCAGGCGCTGGCCGGCAGCGAGCGGCTGTTCGAGGCCATCACCATCAGCGGGCGGGCCGGCAAGGACGAACTGATCGACGTGCTGCGCAGCGGCTTCTGCGACTTCCTCGCCAAGCCGCTGAACCCCGAGCACCTGCTGGCCGCGCTGGAGAAGCTGGCCGAAAAGCTGGAGGAACGGGCCCGCGACCGGCAGCGGGTCATCCGCGCGGAGTCGCGCCTGGACGTGCTGACCGAGAGCCTGAAGTCCCTGGCCAGCGATGCGAAGAAGGCCATCAATTACGCCAGCACCTCGTCCAGGCCCGCCAGGGGCGAGCCCTCAAAGGACGACGAGGCCCTGTTGAACACGCCGGAAGACCAGTTGGCCAACCCCTTCTTCGCCAAGCTCTCCCTGCGCCAGCTCGACGTGGTCAGGCTGATCGGCAAAGGCCTGAGCAACTACCAGATCGCCTGCAAGCTGGGCATCAGCGAGCATACGGTGAAGCTCTACGTCTCCCAGTCGCTGCGACTGACCGGGCTGAGCAACCGCACGCAGCTAGCGCTCAAGTCATCGCCCAGGCGCAAGGCGAACCACGACCTGTAGGCGCCCGCTTATTGCGGATTACCTCAGCGCCCCCCTGGCATCCAAGCCCCCCGGCGCGCCGGAGGAGGCGGCCAGCAGCATGGCCAGCTGGGTGCGGTTGCTGACCCGCAGCAGCTTGAATATCTGGGTGATGTAGAGCTTCACCGTGTTCTCGGAAATGCCCAGCTCATGGGCCACCCGGTAGTTCGAATAGCCCTTGCAGATCAACTGCGCGACTTCCTGCTGGCGCTGCGTCAGGTTGAAGAACAGCGGGCTGCTGATGTCGACCTTGTCCGGGGCGGCGTGCTCGTCATCGTCCAGGTCGAAGACGTTCGGGCCGCCGTGGACGTCCATCTTTATCGCGCTGACGTCCTGGAACAGCGAGTTCAGCGACTCCGCGATATGCTCCAGCCGGCCATTGAGGTGAAGGATCTTGCGTTGCCGGCGGATGCTCTGCAGCAGCTTGCCCTCCACCCGCTCCACCGACTCGATCAGCTCCTGCGGCGCCACCGGCTTCATCAGGAAGTCCGAGGCCCCGGCGCGCATCGCCTCGACCACCTTGTCGCTTTCGCCGTACCCGGTGAGGACGATGACTTCGAAGATGTAGTCGTCGCCCACGGCGCCTTGGATTTCCTTGATGGCGTCCAGGCCCCATTCGCTGCCCAGGTTCAGGTCGCACACCAGGATGCGCAACTTGGCGTTCTTCTTGAACAGCGCGACCGCCTCGGCGATGGAACTGCAACCGACCGAGGAGAAACCGACGCTCTCCAGCACTTCGGAAAGCTCCGATGCGACCAGCGGCTCATCGTCGATGACGAGCACCTCGAACGCCCGGCGTTGTTTGTTTTTCATTTGACTCCCCACACTCGCCCCCTAAGCCCGCAGGCCGCCAGGGCCTTTCCTTTCCAAAAATAAAACGCGGGACTTCACGGGTTGCTTCCCAGTAACCCCATCATTTCTTCCATGGAGTCCAAGTCCCCTGTTTCTGCCAGTTCTCGCAAGTACACCGCCAACTCCCCAGAGGCATCGGCGAGTGTTCGACTCCATTCGATGAGGTCGGTGATGGCGCCCGCTTCCACGAGCGCCTGAAGCTGTTGCCGCTGCCCTCGGCTCAAGGATTCCAACTGTCCGGCCAGCGCTTGCCGACGGCGGTCAGGCTTTTCGGTCACGCCGGCCAGGCCGCAGCGCAAGCGCAGCAGCTGGGCCAGGGTCACGCCCAGGTCGGCCAGGCTGATGGGCTTCACCAGGCTGGTGTCGAACGGCAGGCCGCCCGTCTGGCCGAGGGAATGCATGGTCTGCTGGGTGGCGGACATCAGCACCACCGGCAGCCCGGGCCAGCGCTCGCGCAGCGCCAGCAGGAGTTCGCCGCCGTTGCAGCGCGGCATCAGGTAGTCGGTCAGGACCAGGTCCGGCCGCTGACCGCCCGGGCCCATCAGGCGCTCCAGGCAGTCCTGCCCGTCGATGGCCGCCTCGACGCGGAAGCGGCTGGCCTCGAGCAGGTCCACCAGCATGTCGCGGATATCGGCGTTGTCCTCGACGACCCACACCAGCTGCCCCTCGCCGCGCACCGGCAGGCTCTTCATCGGCAGGTCGAACAGCTGCGGCTGGGCCATGTCCTGCTCGGTGCCGACGGCCAGGGTCAGCTCGAAGGAAACCCGGGTGCCTTCGCCGGGCGCGCTCTGCACCGTCACCCGCCCGCCCATGAGCTGGACCCAGTGCTCGACGATGGCCAGGCCGAGCCCGGCGCCTTCCACGCCGGTGGCGTCGCAGCGGAAGAACGGGGTGAAGAGCTTGGGCAGGTCCTGCTCGGGGATGCCGCAGCCGGTGTCGCTGACGCAGAAGCGCAGCTGCGCCAGGCCCGCCTTGGGCGGCTGCCCGGCGGCCTGCACCTGCAGGGCGATGCGCCCGTCGCGGGTGAACTTGGCGGCGTTGTCCAGCAGGTTGGTCAGCACCTGGCGCAGGCGCTTGGCATCCAGTTGCAGCACCGTGGGAATGTCGCCGCACAGCGTCAGGCGGAAGGCGTTGCGGTTGCGCTGGGCGAGGATGTGCGCGTCCATCGCCACCGCGTCGAGCAGGCCGTGGATGTACACCGGCTGGATGTCCAGGCGGTCGCTGGAAACGCCGCGGGCGTGGTCGATCAGGTCGTTGATCAGGGTCAGCATGTGGCCGGCGCTGCGCAGGATGACACCGGCCTTGCGAGTGCCGCGCCCGCCCTCCTCCTGCAGCAGCTGGGCGTAGCCGATGATGGAGGTCAGCGGCGAGCGCAGGTCGTGGCTGACGCGCCCGAGGAAGTCGATCTTCGCCTGGTTGGCGTCCTTGGCCTTCACCAGGGCGGCCTGCAGCTCCGCGGTGCGCCGGGATACCGCCTCTTCCAGCTGCGCCTTCTGCCGGCGCTCGCTCTGCAGGCTCTCGGTTTCCAGGCGTTGCTTGCGCATCTGCTGCTGCAGGGTGAACAGGCCGATGATGCCGATGATGATGCTCAGCCTGAGCATCACCACGTCCACGCTGAACTGCCCGCTGTAGCCCAGGTTGAGCAGGTAGCGAAGGATGAACCAGAAGCTTTCCGCCCAGCTCAGCAGGAACAGCCCCGCCAGCACCTGCCGGCAGAAGTCGCCGCGCAGCCGCAGCGGGAACAGCGACAGCGGCCAGCAGGCCAGGAGGCAGAAGCTCAGCGACAGGTTCAGCGTGCGCGCCAGGTTGTTCGGCAGCAGCGGCAGGGCGACGGCCAGCGCCAGGCAGGCGAACACGCCGGCCAGGTACAGGCGCCGCCATGCGCCCTGCCCGGCCAGGCCGAGCAGGCGCCGGGCGGCGACCAGGAAGCCGACCAGGGAAACCAGCCAGAAGGCGATGCGCATGCCCGGGCCGTGGATGAACTGCCCGCTGAACAGGTGGAAGGCCAGGTAGCCCTCCTTTTCCGCCTCCAGGGCGTAGGCCGCGCCCAGCCACACGGCGAGCATGGCGAAGCTCCAGTCCAGGCGCAGCAACAGCAGCACGGTCAGGGTGAGCACGCAGCCGAACAGCACCGCATGGGTCAGTTGCTCGACATTGTCCTGGGCCAGCACGGCGCCCATGTCCCACAGGTTCAGGGCCAGGCTCGGGCGGCTCTCGCTGCGCACCCGCAGCAGCAGCTCGCGGCTCTCCCCGGGGGCCAGCGCCACCGGCAGCAGGTTGCGCCGGCTGTGCAGCGAACGCTCGGCCAGGGGCACCGACAGGCCGATGCGCCAGTGCCCGTCGACGCGCCCGCCGGCCGCGTCCAGGCGGTACAGGTCGACCTCGCCGACGCGCCAGGGCGCCACTTCCAGCCAGCGCTCCCAGGCGCTGGCGTCGGGGTTTTCCAGCCGCAGGCGCAGCCAGAGCGTCGACTCCCGCCGCGGCGCCGCCAGGCTGCTGGCATCGGCCGGCCGCCAGTCCGCCTGGCGCCAGGCTTGCTCGGGCGTCAGCGCCTGGCCGGGGGCCTCCTCGAACACCTGGGCGCTGCGGGTCAGGTCGATGTAGGGCGCCTGCAGGTCGCCGCGGTTGAGGAACAGCGACACGCCCATGACCAGCAGCAGCGCCAGGCTCCCCAGCAGGGCCGTGAAGGCGGCGCGCGGGTCAGGGCGCATCGCCGGGCTCCAGGTCCAGGCGCGACTGGCGGAACTGGCTGGGCGACAGGCCATAGCGCTCGCGGAAGGCGGTGGAGAAGTTGGCCCCGCTGGTGAAACCCACCTCCAGCGCGATGGCCTGGATCGGCAGGCCGGTGCCGCTGAGCAGCACGCAGGCCTCCTTCATGCGTTCCTCGCGCAGGTACTCGAAGACCGTCACGCCCACGCACTGGCGGAAGGCCTCGTTCAGGCGCTTGCTGTTGGTGCCCACGGCCTCGGCCAGCTCCTGCAGTTCCGGGGTGTGCGACAGCGCCCGTAGCAGCACCTGGCGGGCCGACTGGAAGAGGATGCTGTCAAGGTTGCCGGCGTGGCTGGGCGGCATGGCCGAGGCTTGCCGGTCGGTGCCCCAGCGGCGCAGGTGGATGGCCAGGCGCAGGCGGATTTCTTCGAGGTTGAAGGGCTTGGCGATGTAGTCGACGGCGCCCACCAGCAGCCCCTGGACGCGTTCCTCGGGGGTGTTCGCCCCGCTCAGGAACACCACCGGGATATCCCGCGTATGGGTGTTCGCCTGCATCATCCGGCAGCAGGTCAGGCCGTCCCACACGGGCATCAGCACGTCCATCAGCACCAGGTCCGGGTTGATCATCTGGACTTTCTTGAAGGCGTCCTGGCCGTTGCTCGCCAGGTAGATGCGGCAGCCCTGCTGCTGCAGGTATTCGGCGAGCAGGCGACGCTCGCTCTCCAGATCATCGACGACCAGGATGCGCTGCCCCTCCAGCGCATCGGGAATAGAGCTCGGCATTCCGATGAGTTCCTACACGTCAGTCCCCGCCCGACCGTTACTTTGCCATTACAGAGGGAATTTTCCGTATACGACGAAAATATTTTCCCTGCTAGCAAAGGGCCATGACACTCCAGCAGAAGCGCTACTTCCTGGCGCCGAGATAATGGCACCGAACGAAAGAGAGGCCCCTTGGCCCGTAGGTACCCCATGCCAGCAGAGTGCGTGACTGTCTCGCCCGCCCGCCCCGGCCGGCGTTCCCCGGAGGGCTGCCGCAGCCCGGCGCCGCCGCCACGGAGCCTGCCCCATGCTTAAGCGGATTCGCACCGACCAGGTTCGCCTGGGCATGTTCATCCAGTCGCTGGAGGGCAGCTGGCTGTCCCACCCCTTCTGGAAGACCCGCTTCATGCTGGAGAACCCCGGCGACCTGCGCGCCCTGCAGAACAGCGGCGTGCAATGGCTGTGGATCGACGACGCCCGCGGCCTGGGCGTCACCGACGCCGTCGCGCCGGCGGCGCAGGACCCCGGCGCGGCGCCCGCCGCAGGCATCGCCGAGCCGGTCGTGGCGCTTGTCGGCGAGGCGCCGCCGGCCATCTACCCGAACGAGTTCTTCGAAGCCGCGCGCATTCTCGAACGCTCCAAGCTGACGCTGATGGAGCTGTTCCGCGAGGCGCGCATGGGCCGGGCGATCGACCTGGACCTGTGCCTGCCGCTGGTGGAGGACATCTGCGCCTCGCTGGCCCGCGACGCCTCGGCGCTGATCAGCCTGGCGCGGCTGAAGAACAAGGACGAATACACCTACATGCACTCGGTGACGGTGTGCGCGCTGATGGTCGCCCTGGCCCGCCAGCTCGGCCTGGACGTCGAGGCCCAGCGCGAGGCCGGGCTGGCCGGGATGCTCCACGACATCGGCAAGATGGCCATGCCGCCAGCGATCCTCAACAAGCCCGGCAAGCTCGACGAGGCCGAACTCGCCATCATGCGCACCCACCCCGAACGCGGCCACGAGATGCTGCGCCAGCACACCCGGCTGTCGCCCCAGGTGCTGGACGTCTGCCTGCACCACCACGAGCGCTACGACGGCACCGGCTACCCGCACCGCCTGGCCGGCAACCAGATCAGCCTGCTGGCGCGCATGGCGGCGATCTGCGACGTCTACGACGCCATCACCTCGGACCGCCCGTACAAGTGCGCCTGGGAAGCCGCCGGCTCCCTGGCGCGCATGGCCAGCTGGGAGGGGCATTTCGACCCGCAGCTGTTCCAGGCCTTCGTCAAGACCATCGGCATCTACCCCATCGGCAGCCTGGTGCGCCTGGAGTCCGGGCACCTCGGGGTGGTGGTCCAGCAGAACCCGGAGAACCTGACGCGCCCGCAGGTGCAGGTGTTCTTCTGCAGCCACCGGCGCCAGGCCATCGCTAAGGAACTGCGCGACCTGGCCGACGTGCGCATCTACGACCGCATCGTCCAGCGCGAGGACCCGCTGCGCTGGGGCTTCAGGAACCTGGAGCGGCTCTGGCTGCCCGACGGCCTGGTGCCGCCCGGGATGGTCCCCAGCCGGGGCCACGACGACGGGCACGGCTGAAGACGTGCCCGGGCCCCGGCGGCGTTCGGGGCTCAGACGTGGAAGCGGCCGACCAGCGCCTGCAGCTCGCCGCCCAGGCGCGCCAGCTCCACGCTGGAGGCGGCGACTTCTTCGCTGGCCGCGGCGGTCTGTTCGGACACGTCGCGCACGCTCACCACGCTGCGGCTGATTTCCTCGGCCACGGCGCTTTGTTCCTCGGCCGCGGTGGCGATCTGCTGGTTCATCGCCTGGATGTTCGACACGGTGCGGGTGATGCTGCCCAGGGATTCGCCGGCCTGGCGGCTCAGGGCCACGCTGCTGGCGGTCAGTTCGCGGCTGCCGAGCATGACGCTGGAGACCTGGCGGGTGCCGCTCTGCAGGCCGGCGACCAGGGCTTCGATCTCTTCGGTGGACTGCTGGGTGCGCTGGGCCAGGGCGCGGACTTCGTCGGCCACCACGGCGAAGCCGCGGCCGGCTTCCCCGGCGCGGGCGGCTTCGATGGCGGCGTTGAGGGCCAGCAGGTTGGTCTGCTCGGCCACCGACTTGATCACGTCCATGACCTTGCCGATCTTCTCGCTCTCCTGCTCCAGGCGCTGCATGGCGTCGGCGGAGCGTTCCACTTCCTCGGCCAGGCGCTCGATCTGTTCCACGGCCTGGTTCACCACGCGGTCGCCGTCGTGGGCTTCGCGGTCGGCGGCGGACGCGGCCTGGGAGGCCTGCTCGGCGTTGCGCGCCACTTCCTGCACGGTGGCGGACATCTCGTGCATGGCGGTGGCCACCTGGTCGGTTTCCACCTTCTGGCTGTTGGCGCCGGCGCTGGTCTGCTCGGTCACCGCCGAAAGCTCCTCGGCGGCGCTGGCGATCTGCGTCACGCCATCGCGGATGCCGCCAATCAGGTCGCGCAGGTTCCAGCTCATGCGCTGCATGCTCTGCTGCAGGCTGCCCAGCTCGTCGCGACGGCTGACCTGGATGTTCTGCGACAGGTCGCCCGAGGCGATGCGCTCGACCACCTGCATGGTCTCGTGTAGCGGCCGGGTGATGCGGCGGGTGATGAACCAGGCGGCCAGGGCGCTGGCCAGTATCGCCAGCAGGGCCACGCAGGCCTGGGCCAGGCGGCTGAAGGCCGCCACCTCGTCGCGCAGTTCGATCTGCTGGCGGGTCAGCGTCTGGGTGATTTCGCGGGTCTGCTCGGCGACCTTGACCAGCACCTGGCGGGCCTGTTCCACCGTGGCGGTGGCGGCCCGGTAGGCCTCGATGCACTTGGCGTAGCTCTGCTGGTCCGCCGCCACCGCCAACAGCTCGGCGGGGGGCTGTGCGCCGAAGACCTTGGCCTGGCGCGGGAAGTTCTCCATGGCCAGGCGCATCTGTTCGTTCAGCAGCCGCTCGGATTCCGGCCCGGGGTGGGCCACGTAGCCCGCCGCGCGGTAGCGGACCAGCAGCAGGTCCTGCATCAGCTGCGTGCCGGCCTGGTAGTAGGCGAAGCGGCGTTCGTCGTGTTCGTCCAGGCCCGCCGCCAGCGCTTGCAGGGCGCTGAGCGCCTTGAAGGCCCGCTCGGCGCGCTCGGCCATCTCGTCGCGAACGGCGCTGGCCGCATGGTTGGCGGCCTGCAGCTTGCCAAGGGCCTGGCGGTAGTCGCCGACCAGTTCGCCCTGTTGCTGCTCCAGGGCGAGCAGGTCCGCGCGGGCGAACAGCTTGCGCGCGCGCATCGCCGCCTGCTGGCGCTCGAAGTCGTCCAGCGCCGCGCCCAGGCGCTGCTCGCTGGCCGCCTTGGCGCCGTCCAGCAAATAGTCCTGCAGCGACAGGCGCAGTTCCGCCAGCGCTTCGTTGAGCGCGCCGTAGACCTCCTGGGCCCGGCTGCGCTGCAGCAGGCTCTCGCGGCTGATCCAGTCGCCCACCGCGAGCAGCGCGGTGAGGCACAGGACCAGGCCAAAGCCCAGCCCCAGCTTGTAGGTGACGCCGAGGTTGTCAAACCAGTTGCGCATGGCGCGAGTCGCTCCCGTTCCGAGGCCCCCGGCACCCGGCGTGCGCGGAACGGGCCTGTTGATCCAGCTGTGCGAAACGGCCCCGCCGGCGATTGCCGGCGGGGCCGTTGCGGTTGCTAGAAGTTGTTGGCGAGGTCGATGCCGGACTTGCCCGGCGAGAGGATGTTGTTCGGGTCCAGGGCGCGCTTGATGGCGTGTTCCACCTTGCGCTTGACCGGGCCGTAGATCTGCGCCACGCGGTCCTGGAAGGCGGTGTTCACGCGGTACACCGCGTAGCCCTCCTTGGCGAACTCATCCAGCAGCTCGGCGAAGCAGTCGTGGGCGCGCTGGGTCTCCTCGGGGTCGGTGCGGTCGTAGAGCACGTCGATCACATGGTGCATGTCGCGCCAGCCGACGATGAACTCGCCGGTGTAGTCCAGGCCGTGCTTGTTGAGGATGCGCTTGGCCAGCACCTTCTGCTTGTCGCACTCGCTGCCGCGCGCCTGGCTGACCGGGGCGAACCACATCGAGCCACCGCCGCCGCGCCAGTTGTACAGGCCGAATTCCTGCAGGTTGGGCACGCCGCTCATCAGCTCGGCGCGGTACTTGAACGGCTGGGTGTCGCCGGCCTGCTCCTGGGTGACGATGCGGCCCTTGCCGGACTTCTTCACGGTCTCGGTGACGATCTTCCAGTTCACCTCCACCTGCTCGGCGGTGCCGTACAGCGCCGCGTAGACGTTCCACTGGCCCAGGCCCTTGTCCTTGACGATCTGCTGGACCACGGAATCCGGCGTTGCGCCCTTCTCCTTGATGTAGTCCGAGCGGCGCACGCTGATGCCGCCGGCCTCCCACAGCGCGTTGGCGATCACCACCGCGTTGGGGATGATCTGGGCGATGCGCAGCGGGCGGATCATCTCGACGATGTCGGCGATGTCCGCCTCGTCGTCGTAGACGATGCTGAAGGGCTTGAACACCGGCGGCTTGGGCATCAGCCAGAAGCCCATCTTGGTGCAGATGCCGTAGTTGGCCTGGGTGAACATGCCGTCCAGGGTCGGGCCGTAGCCCCACTTGAACACCTGCCAGGCCTTGTCGCCGGGCACCCCGCCCATGCCGGTGCGGTAGACGTCGCCGTTGGCCAGCACCACTTCCATGCCGCACTGCATGAGGAAGTGCTCGCCGTAGGGGGTGTAGCCCACGCCGCGGTCCATGGTGTTGCCCACCGGGCCGGCGATGGCCGAGGGCGCGGAGAACGACAGCATCAGCGGCAGATTATTTTCCTGCAGGTAGTCGTAGAGCTGGCCGTAGGTGACGCCGGGCTCGACCAGGGCGGTGCACAGCTCCGGGTCGACGTGGATGATCCTGTTCATCTTCTTCAGGTCGAGGATGACCTGGCCGCGTTGCGCCGGGGCCGCCGAACCGTAGCCGAAGTTGCGGCCGGTGGAGATGGTCCACAGCGGGATCTTGAACTCGTTGCAGATCTTCACCACGCCCTGCACCTGTTCGAGGCTGGTGGCGGTGACGGCGGCGGAGGGCGCGTGCTCGGCGTTGTCCACCGGCATCATGATCTTGCCGTAGGGGATCAGCTGGTCGTCCTTGGCCAGGACGTTCTCCTCGCCCAGCAGCTTGCGGAACTTGGCCAGCGCCTGCTGGAAGTGGTTCGCGTCGACGCCGCGCGGGAGCACGGCCTTGTTGGTTGCGTCAGTCATGGGAGGTGCTCCTTCAAGCCTGGATCGAGAACGAAACGAAATGCCCGGCCAGCGGGCTCGGGCGGCCGGCCACCAGCGGCGCGGGCGCCGGCGGCTGCGTGCCGAGCGAGGCCAGGCCGTAGCCGAGGGTGGCGGCCCATTGCTCGGCATTGCCGGCGCTGCGGCCGGCGGCGCCCAGGCGCAGGGGCTGGCGGCTGCCCAGCGGGCATTGCTCGCGCAGGTCGAAGCCGGCGCCGCAGGCGTCCAGCTGCAGGCCCAGTTGCAGGGCGTGGCCGTGGGCGGCGTCCGCGGTGATCAGCCGGTGCCGCGAGGCGCGCGCATCGGCGCTGTGCTCACCGAGCCACTGCACGCGGGCGCCGGCGCTACGCGCCAGGTCGACCACCAGCGCGGCGCTGGCGTCGTCCAGCAGGCCGACGATGCGCTGCGGCCGTCCGGCCTCCAAGCGCTGTTGCAGCTCGCGGGCGAAAGCCAGGCTGGCATCGCTGCGCAGCAGCTCGGCCCGGGCCGCGGCCGGGTTGGCAGCGAGGCCCTGGAGGAAGGCCGAGCCGGCCACCGCAGGGCTGATGAGCACCAGCATCGGCTGTGCCGCGGCGCTGCCGGCGACGCCACGCGCCAGGGCCAGGCCGGAGCCGCCCATGGCGATGCCCGCCAGCCCGCCCAGGGCCATGCCCTTGAGCAGGGAACGACGTTCGAGATTCATGGCGCGCTCCTCAGGGCTTGGCCGCCGGCGCGGGCGCCTGCGAGATGTAGTCGGCGACCTGTTGCAGCGCCTTGTCGTCGATGAAGGAAGCCGGCCAGGCCGGCATCGCCCGCAGGCCGTTGCGCGCCACCGCGACTATGTAGGGCGACGGCAGCTGGCGCCCCTTCAGTTCCGGCCCGATGCCGGTCTCGTGGCAGCGGCCGCAGACTTTCTCGTAGACGTTGGCGCCGCCTTTCCACACGCCGTCGCCATCGGCGAAGGCGCTACCGGCCAGCACGAGCAAGGGCACGCAAAGGCAAGCAGCGAAGGTCCGTTTCACAGCCGGGCTGTCGAAGGATAAGGACATTTCGTACTCCATCTTGTTATTGGATTGGTGGGGCCGGCGGCCGCTCAGAAGGGATAGGGCCGCGGCGAGTGCTGCAGGGTGATCCAGTGGTCGGTGGTGAATTCCTCGATCGCCCAGTCGCCGTTGAAGCGGCCCAGGCCGGAGTTCTTCTCGCCGCCGAAGGGGGCGTTGGGTTCGTCGTTGACCGGCATGTCGTTGACGTGGGTCATGCCCGCGTGGATGCGCTGGGCGAACTGCACGCCGCGCTCCAGGCTCGACGTGAACACCGCGCTGGACAGGCCGTATTCGCTGCCGTTGGCCAGCTCCAGCGCATGCTCGGCGTCGCGCGCGGCCTGGATGCCCACCAGCGGGCCGAAGATCTCCTCGCGGGCGATCTCCATGCCAGCATGCACGTCGCCGAACACGTGGGGCGGCATGACGTTGCCCTGGGGCTCGCCGCCGACCAGCAGGCGCGCGCCCTCGTCCAGGGCCTTGGCGACCTTCTCGCGTAGGCCCTGCAGCTGGCGGTCGTTGATCACCGGGCCGACCACGGTTTCCGGCTTGCGCGGGTCGCCATAGGGCAGCGCCTGGACGCGCTCGACGAAGCGCCGGGTGAAGGCTTCCAGCGCCGGCTGCTCGACGATGATGCGGTTGATCGCCATGCAGATCTGCCCCTGGTGGAGGAACTTGCCCACCACCGCGGCGTTCACCGCCTGCTCGATGTCGGCGTCGGCCAGGACCACGAAGGGGCTGTTGCCGCCCAGTTCCAGGGCCACGTGCTTGAGGTGCGCGCCGCCGCTGGCGATGCGGCCGATATTGCGCCCGACCTGGGTCGAGCCGGTGAAGGAGATGAAGGCCGGCACCGGGTGCTCGACGAAGGCGTCGCCGATCTCGCTGCCGGCGCCGACCACCACGCTGAGCACGCCGGCCGGCAGCCCGGCCTCCTCGAACACACGCGCCAGCAGCAGGCCGCCGGACACCGGGGTGTCGCTGGCCGGCTTGACCACCACCGCGTTGCCCAGGGCCAGGGCCGGGGCCAGCGAACGCTGGGTGAGGTGCAGCGGGAAGTTCCACGGGCTGATCACCCCGACCACCCCGAGCGGCACGCGGTACACGCGGCTTTCCTTGCCTGGCACGTTGGAGGCGACGATGCGTCCGTGCACGCGGTTCGGCAGGCTGGCCACCTCAAGGGTGATGGCGCGCGCCGCGCCCCATTCGATCTGCGCCTTGAGCAGAGTGCTGCCGGATTCGCGGACCAGCCAGTCGATGATCTCCTCGCGGCGCGCATCGAGGATGCGCACCGCTTCGAGCATCACCCGGGCGCGCTCGGCGGGCGGGGTGGCGGCCCAGGCCACCTGGGCCTCGGCGGCCTTGGCATAGGCGGCGTCGAGGTCGGCGCGGTCGGCCAGGGCCAGGCGCAGCAGGCTCTGCCCGGTGTAGGGGTCGAGGACATTCATGTGCCGGCCGCTGCCGCCGGCGCGCCAGGCGCCGGCGATCGGCTGCAGGTCGAGGTTCTGGTAGGGCTGGGGTCTGGTGCTCATCGTTGCTGGTGCCTCTTGTCTGGACGAGGGACGGCCGCCGCCGGCCTGGGCGAAGGCCACGGAAACAGGGAAACGGGCTGGGCGAAGGTCAGTCGCCGGGGCGGGCCGGGCGGCGCCGGGCAAGGGCGGGATGGGCTAGTGCACGGGCATGGCGGAAAGCGCGGAGGATGTTCATGTCGAAATCACCGGTTTCTTGTTATGGATTTTTCAGTTGCAAGTGTTTCGGCATTAACAACTATCGTGCCAGCTGCGCTTTCTATAAAAATATCCTTTAAAAACAAATAGTTGTTATTTGATCGGAGGATTTCTGCGGCGCCTTTCGCGCTGGCGGCGCGGCGGCCGCGGAATTTTGTGCAGAGAAAATCGCGGCGCTGGAGAAAGCTCGACGGACGCGGCCAAAAACGGGATTTCGTGCGGTTATCGTACGTTTTGCGCTCGCCGCCCCTCCCCCTCGGACTGGAATCCGATTGACCGCCGTGGCCGGGCCGGCATACTCCCCAGACCAGCCTGCGTCTTCTTGAACTGCCTTATGACTATTACAAATCCGGGCAAGCACGGGCGCGCGGTGGACGAAGAGTTCTTCCGGCACATGCTCAGCCGGCAGAAACGCCTGATCGTCGACCGCGCCTGCCAATTCGATCCACGGGGCCTGCCTTCTGCCGAGCAACTGGCCGAAACCGTGGCCTTCTCTCCGCAGGACGGCAGCATCTGGCTGTGCGGCCAGCGCATGATGCTGCTGCAGGGCTCCGCCTTCGGCGCCATCCGCCGCGAACTGATCGAGGCCCAGGGGTTGGACAAGGCCCGCGGCCTGCTCACCCGCATCGGCTGGCAGGCCGGCGCGCGCGACGCGGCGCAGGTCAGCGAGCAGTGGCCCGAGGGCGACCACGCCAGCCTGTACAGCGCCGGGCCGCGCCTGCACATGCTCGAAGGGATGGTCAACGTCGAGCCGATCAACTTCGAGATCGACACCAGCATCGGCCACTTCTACTCCGAGTTCTTCTGGCACAACTCGCTGGAAGCCGACGAGCACATCGCCACCTACGGCCTGGGCAGCGAGCCCTCGTGCTGGATGGGCATCGGCTACGCCAGCGGCTATGCCTCGTCGCTGCTCGGGCGCCTGGTGGTGTTCCGCGAGGTGGAGTGCCGCGCCATGGGCCACCACGCCTGCCGCATCATCGGCAAGCCGGCGGAGGAATGGGACGACATCGACGCCGGCCTGGCCCACCTGGACGCCAGCGACTTCCTCGGCCGCAGCACCTACGGCAGCAGCCAGGCGACCACGGTCGCCACGCTGCCCAGCCCCGACGAAGACCAGCCGATGGTCGGCATCTCCGCCGCCTTCATGGCCGCCAGCCAACTGCTGCAGCGGGTGGCGCCGACCCAGGCGACGGTGCTGCTGACCGGGGAATCCGGCGTGGGCAAGGAACTCTTCGCCCGCACCCTGCACCAGGCCAGCAAGCGCAGCCAGGGGCCGCTGGTGGCGCTGAACTGCGCGACCCTGCCGGAGAACCTGGTGGAGGCCGAGCTGTTCGGCGTCGAGCGCGGGGCCTTCACCGGCGCGGAGCGCTCGCGGCCCGGGCGCTTCGAAAGGGCCAACGGCGGCACCCTGTTCCTCGACGAGATCGCCACCCTCAGCCTGGCCGCGCAGAGCAAGATCCTGCGCGTGCTGCAGGAAGGCGAGCTGGAGCGGGTCGGCGGCACCACGGCGATCCGCGTGGACGTGCGGGTGGTCGCGGCCACCAACCTCGACCTGCGCCGCGAGGTGGAGGCCGGGCGCTTCCGCGAGGACCTGTTCTACCGCCTGAACGTCTTCCCCATCCACCTGCCGCCGCTGCGCGAGCGCCGGGAAGACATCCCGCTGCTGATGAGCTACTTCCTGCGCAAGTTCAGCCTGCGCCACGGCCGGCAACTGGCGGGCTTCAGCACGCGCCTGGTCAACGCGCTGCTGACCTACCGCTTCCCGGGCAACATCCGCGAGCTGCAGAACCTCATCGAACGCGGCGTCATCGCCGCCGCCGATGGCGAGGTGATGGACGTCATCCACCTGACCGAAGGCGGCGCCGCGCCGATCGCCGCGCCCATAGGGCTGACGGCGGAAGGCCGGCTGTCCCGTCCCCTCGCCGAAGCCGGTAACGAACCGCCCGCGCAGGCGCCAGCGACGCCCGAGGCAGCGCCCGGCAAGGCCGTGGAAGAACCCGAACTGGCCAGCCTGCTCGCCTTCGTCTCCGGCCGCAACCCGACCCTCGGCATCTCCCTGGAAGACGTGGAAAGACGCCTGGTGCAAGTGGCGATGGAACGCACCGGCGGCAACATCACCGCCGCCGCGCAGATGCTCGGCATGAGCCGCGCCCAGGTCAGCTACCGGCTGAAGGGGCGCTGAGGCCGCAACTGTCTTGCGAACTGTGCCGAGGCGCTTTTCGTAGGATGGGTTGAGCTTGCGATACCCATCGGGCCATGGTGATGGGTATCGCTTCGCTCAACCCATCCTACGGGGCGTCATGTTTACCGGAGCGGACCTTGTCCGCGATTCGCGCGCAGGGCGCGCTCCTACAGGGGAATGGCGTAGGCGGGGCAGCGTAGGCGGATCTCATCCGCGAATCGCGCCGATGGTTCCGGCTATCGCAGAGAAGCTCCGCTCCTACCGCATGGGCGAGCATGGCTTTTCGTAGGATGGTGTTGAGCGAAGCGATACCCATCACCACGACCGCATGGGTATCGCAGGCTCAACCCATCCTACGGGGCGTCATGTTTACCGTAGCGGGCCCTGCCCGCGAATCGCGCGCAGGGCGCGCTCCTACAGGGGAATGGCGTAGGCGGATCTCATCCGCGAATCGCGCCGATGGTTCCGGCTATCGCAGAGAAGCCCCGCTCCTACCGCATGGGCGAGCATGGCTTTTCGTAGGATGGTGTTGAGCGAAGCGATACCCATCACCACGACCGCACGGGTATCGCAGGCTCAACCCATCCTACGGGGCGTCATGTTTACCGTAGCGGGCCCTGCCCGCGAATCGCGCGCAGGGCGCGCTCCTACAGGGGAATGGCGTAGGCGGGGCAGCGTAGCGGATCTCATCCGCGAATCGCGCCGATGGTTCCGGCTATCGCGGAGAAGCTCCGCTCCTACGAAAAGCCCTCGGGCTTTTAGAGCGGCGTAGTGAACTTGAACCAGAACGTCTGCCCATCCGGCCGGTTGCGCACGCCCGTATCGTCCTGCCACTTGGCACTGAAGAACCAGCCGTCCTTGCTCGCGTACTGCACCGCCGGGCCGATGGAGAAGGTCCGCCCGCGGGAGTCCTCGACGGTATGGCCATCGAGCTTGTCGTCGCTGATCTGCTGATAGGCGTGGCCGCCGACGCCGAGCACCCAGCCGTTGCCCATGCCCCAGCCGAGGGTGTAGTCGGCGTGCAGCTCACGGCCGGACTGGTAGTCGGTGGCGCGGTTCTCGAAGTTGTAGTCGTGCATCAGGCGGATGTCGGCGTTGGGCCCCGCCGGGTCCACATAGGTCATCGCCAGCACTGCCTGCACGGTGTAGTAGTGGGTGCCCAGGTTGATGATGTCGTCCTTGTCGTAGCTGCCGGTGGGCAGCACGAAGTCGACGCCGGTGGCCACGTGGAACTTCTCGCTCGGGTGGAAACCGATCACCGGCCCCAGGTGGGCGTCGCCGATGCCGCGCTTGTGGTCGTGAGGGCCATTCTTGATGTTCAGGCGCATGTCGGTGAGCGGCAGCAGGGCGTGGAAGCCGAGGTCGCCGCCCAGCACCTTCTGCTCGGTCACCCAGACGAAACGCGGCACCAGGGTGGAGACCCGCAGGTCGATGTCGGCGGCCTTGTGGCCGCCGTTGTCGCGCAACGTATCGGCCAGGTAGTTGCCCGCGAACAGCTGGGCGTAGGTGCCAGGCGGTGGAAGGATGCCCATCCCGTAGATCTCGATGCCCATGGGCCAGGAGGAGGTGCCGCCCTCCGTGGCGAGGGCCGAGGTGGCGGCGCCGGCCAGGAGTATGGCGCAGGCGAGGCGGGATACGCGAAGGCGAACGGATTGATCGAACATGGGAGTGCCGGCCTTTTGTTGTTATCGGATTGGCGCGCGGCCACTTGCGTGCCGCGCCGGCGACCCCCAATCAATTACCATGCCACGAGTTAAATACTTAAAAATCAATTAGTTATAAATATTCAGCGGACAATCCAAGCGAATACTCTTAAGAAAACTCCACTCTTCGCGGAAAAGTCTCCAGCCCTGCCCTCCCGCCGTAGATCGGCCACCTGAGCGATCCATGAAAAGTCCAGGTTATCTGTTGGATAGTGCCTTCTGCAGCAGAACCCACCCACCAAAAATGCAGGCGCCAATAACAACAACCGAACCGCGACCTGGAGACATGGTGATGGGCATATTCGACTGGAAACACTGGCTGGTCCTGCTGCTGGTGGCGCTGCTGGTGTTCGGCAGCAAGCGGGTGAAACACCTGGGCAGCGACCTCGGTGAAACCATCAAGGGCTTCCGCCGCTCGGTCAACGCCGAAGACGAGCCGGCGGCGACGCAGAAGCTGGCCAACGAGGAAGCCGTCACCGAACCCCGGCGACTGCAGGAAAGCGCCCGCCAGCAAGCCTGAAAGCCCACAACCTGTAGGAGCGGGCCCTGCCCGCGAAATCGCGCGCAGGGCGCGCTCCTACAGGGGAATGGCGCAGGTGGGGCAGCGTAGCGGACCTCATCCGCGAATCGCGCCGGAACCTCCGGCTATCGCGGAGAAGCTCCGCTCCTACGGGAAAAACACCACGCATTCCCGCACGGGCCCTGCCCGCGATTTCGCGCGCAGGGCGCGCTCCTACAAGGGAATGGCGCAGGTGGGGCAGCGTAGGAGCGGATCTTATCCGCGAAGCGCGCCGATACATCCGGCTATCGCGGAGAAGCTCCGCTCCTACCGTCCGCAAGGCACGGCTTTTCGTAGGAGCGAGCTTGCTCGCGAACCGCATGGCACCGCGCTTGTTCGCGAGCAAGCTCGCTCCTACAAGAGCACCTCGACCAAGCGCTCCACCGCCTGCTCGAACGCCGCCTTCATCTCCTCGACCACCGCATCGGTATGGGCGAAGGACAGGTACAACCGGCCATAGGGCGACGGCATCAGCAACAGGCCCACGCGGCGCAGTTCCAGATGCAGCGCCTTGCTGAAGCCGGGACTGGCGATGCGCACAGCTTCGTCGAAATCCCGCGGCGCCCGCTCGGCCGGCCAGAGGCCGAAGACGTTGCCGTAGCCGCTGGTGGCCAGGGGCATGCCGTGTTCGCGGAACAGCCGCTCGATCCAGCTGCGAAGCGCCTCGCCACGCGCCATCAGCGCGGCGTAGTCGGCGTCTTCGAGCTGCGCCAGCGTCGCCTGCACCGCCGCGCAGGCCATGGGGTTGCCGCTGAAGGTACCGCCGCGCAGCACCCGGCCTTCCTCGAAACCGGCCAGGATGTGCGCCTTGCCCAGCACCGCCGAGACCGGCACGCCGTTGCCGATGGCCTTGCCGACGCTGGCCAGGTCCGGGTCCAGCCCCTCGTACAGGCTGCTCAGCCCGGCGTGACGGCGAAAGCCCATCAGCACCTCGTCGCTGATCACCAGCGCGCCATGGGCGTGGGCCACGCGCTGCACGTGCGCCAGGTAGCCGGGCGCGGCCATGATGCAGCCGGCGTTGGCCAGCATGGGTTCGAGCAGCACGGCGGCGATGTCGTGGTGCTCGGCGAACAGCCGCTCGACGTCGTCGAAATCGTTGTAGCGCAGCAGCGTCAGGCGCTCGCTCGCCGGGCGCTCGCCAGGGGCGAAGGTGGCTTCGGCGGAGCCGACGTTGCCCAGGGTCACCTCGTCGAACCAGCCGTCGAAGCCGGCGGCCATCTTGGCGATGCGCGGCCGGCCGGTGTAGGCGCGCGCCGCGCGGCAGGCCAGGTGCACCGCCTCGCTGCCGGAGTTGGTGAAGATCACCTTGTCGAGCGCGCCGCCGTGGCGCGCCAGGCAGTCGGCGGCGGCATGCTCGCGCACGTGGGCCCAGGACGGCGCGGCGGCGTCCTGCAGGGCGGCGCCCACCGCCTCGATCACCGCCGGCTCGGAATGGCCGAGCAGCACCGCGCCGAAGCCCAGCGCGGTATCGATGTAGCGCCGCCCCTGGGCATCCCAGAGGTAGGCTCCCCTGCCCCGCTGGATGAACAGCTTCTCGCCGTCCAGGTCGGGAAGAATGCGCGCGGCGCTGGATACGTCACCCACCAGATGGGCCATGGTCTACTCCTGCATCGCGCCCGCCATGCGGGCGCCTCGTGAAAGGGTCGTAACGGCCTGCCCTAGGACAGGCTCCAGGGTGCCTCCCGCAGGCGCTGCTCGAGGAAGTCGCGGAAGACCTTGATCCTCGGGCTCAGGTGCTTGCGGTTGGCATAGATCAGGTACACCGGCTCGCGCAGGTCGCTGGGGTATTCCTCCAGCACCTGCACCAGGCGGCCGGCGCGGATGTCGGCGCCGATGTGGAAGTCGGCCAGGCGCACGATGCCGGCGCCGGCCAGGGCCATGTCGCGCAGCAGGTCGCCCTGGGCGAAGGTCGCCGCGGGCGTCACCGGCACGTTCAGGCGCTCCGGGCCTGCGTGGAAGCTCCAGCGGTTCCAGGGGCTGTCGAAACTGAACTGGAAGCAGCGGTGGCGCAGCAACTCCTGCGGGTGGCGGGGCGTGCCGCAGCGCGCTAGGTAGGCCGGGGCGGCGCAGGTGATCCACTGCGTCTCGCCCAGGCGCCGGGTCACCCGGCTGGAGTCCGGCAGCACGCCGCTGTGGATGGCCAGGTCCAGGCCCTGCTCGAACTGGTCGACGTACTGCGCGCCGACCTGGATCTCCACCTGCAGCGCCGGGTAGCGGTCGAGGAACTCCGGCAGCCAGGGCGCTATCTGGTGCTTGGCGAAGGTGGTCATGGTGTGGATGCGCAGGGTGCCGCTGACCCGCGTCGGCAGCGCCTCGGCCAGCGAATCCGCCTCGGCCATCGCCTCCACCACGGCGCGGGCGCTGCGCAGGTAGGCGGCGCCCTCCTCGGTCAGCGTCAGGCTCCGCGTGCCGCGCTGGAACAGGCGCACCTGCAGGCGGTCCTCCAGGCGGCTGATCAGCTTGCTGACCGCCGAAGGCGTCATCTCGTGGGCGCGCGCCGCGGCGGAGAAATTGCCGTGTTCGACCGCCCAGATGAAGGCCAGCAGTTGCGAATAGTTGTCCATGTCCGGTCCTCGTTGCGCCGTGGCGGCGAGCATAGCGCCCGCCGTGCCGGCCCGCTTCAGCGGATGAAGCGCTCGACGTAGTCCTCGCCCAGGCCGATGGACGCATAGTGCCGGCGCGCCGCCTCCAGCTTGGTGAAGACGTCCTCGTAGCCCACCGCCACGCCCTGCGGGTCGACGTAGGTGTAGCCGCCCTGGACGTGGAACCAGGTGATCATTTCCTCGACGTCCTCGGGCACGAACAGGGTGTGGGTCTCGCCCGGCGGCTCGAAGGCGAAGGAGCCCTGCTCGGCTATCCAGTCGTGCTCCAGGTACCACCAGCGGCCCTTGAGCACCAGCGCGTGCACGCCGCCGGTGTGGCGATGGCGCGACAGTACGCCGCTCTGGCGCACCCGCAGCAGGTTGATGTAGTAGCCGCCGCTCACGCTCAGCAGCAGCGGCTTGAAGGAGACGCTGGCGGTCACCGGGACCCACAGCTGGTCGTCCTCCAGCCACTGGTCCAGCACGCCGGGCAGGACCATGTCCGGCGCCATGAACGGCACCTGCGGCAGTTGGTAGGGAATCGCCAGTTCGTCCGGCTTCATCGCGATGCTCATCGATCACTCTCTATCAGGCAGTTGGGGAAGGCCACGGCGGGCTCGGCGAGCCGCGCCACGGGCAGGTTAGGTGTGCGCCGGCGGAGGAAAAACCGGGCCGCCGGCACAGGCGTTGTGAAGCGGCGTCACAGCGCCGCCAGTTTGCCGAAGCCGCCCTGTGCGCGCTGCGCGGAGAGCTGCGGCTGGCGCTTCTGCAGGTACAGGCCGATGCCCGCCAGCACGGCGCTCAGGCCCAGGGTGGTGAGCAGTTCTCCGCGGTGGCCGGGGAACACCGACATGATCGCCAGGATGCCGACGATCAGCGCGATGGTCGCCAGGGTCAGCCAGGGGAAGGCCCACATCTCCACCGCCAGGGGCTCGCCGCTGGCGCGCAGCTTGCGGCGCATGCACAGCTGGGTGATGGCGATCACCAGGTACATCAGCAGGGCGATGGCGCCGCTGGAGGCGAGCAGGAAGTCGAACACCTCCTTGGGCAGCAGGTAGTTCGCGCCCAGCGCCAGCAGGGCCGCGCCGGCTGTGCTCAGCACCGCGCCCAGCGGCACGCCGCGGCGGTTGGTGCGGCCCCAGGCGCGCGGCGCATCGCCGCGATAGGCCAGCGAGTAGGCCATGCGCGAGGCGGTGTAGATCGCCGAGTTCAGGCAACTGCTCACCGCCACCAGCACCACCACGCTCATGATCTGCGGCGCGAAGGGAATGTTCATCGCCGCCAGCACCGACTGGTAGGAACCCTGCGCCAGCCCCGGCGCGTTCCACGGCACCAGGCACACCACCACCAGCATCGAGCCGAGGTAGAACAGGCCCAGGCGCCAGACCACCGCGCGGATCGCCTTGCGGATGTTGGCGCGCGGCTCCTTGGTCTCGGCGGCGGCGATGGTCACGATCTCGCTGCCCTGGAAGCTGAACATCGCCGTGAGCATGGCCGCCACCACCGACACCGGCCCCTTGGGCATGAAGCCGCCGTCGGCATACAGGTGCTGCACGCCGGAAGTGGAAGAACCCGGCAGCCAGCCGAAGATCGCCAGCACGCCGAGGACGATGAAGCCGACGATGGAAACCACCTTGAACAACGCCAGCCAGTACTCCAGCTCGCCGAAGTTGCCGACGCTCAGGCAGTTGCACAGCGTCAGCGCCAGGGTGATGCCCAGCGCCGCCACCCAGGGCGCCACGCCCAGCCAGGGCGCGAGGATGTTGCCGGCGACTATGGCCTCGATGCTGATCACCAGCACGTAGAACCACCAGTACAGCCAGCCGATGGAAAACCCGGCCCAGCGCCCCATGGCCTGGTCGGCATAGGAGGAGAAGGAGCCGGTGTCCGGCCGCGCGGTGGCCATCTCGCCAAGCATCTGCATCACCAGCACGACGATGACCGCAGCCAGCAGATAAGCCAGCAACACCGCCGGCCCGGCGGTGGCGATGGCATTGGAGGAACCGACGAAAAGCCCGGCGCCGATCACGCCGCCGATGGAAATCATGGTCACCTGGCGACTCTTCAGGCCGTGGCCCAGGCGGTTCTTGGGTGGGTTCTCAGGCGTCGCGTTCATCGACAGCACCTCGGCACGCAGGATTGTTCTTGTGATTGTCCAGGGCCTCACGGGCCTTGGTCTGCGCAGGGTAGGGAGCCGGGGGCGGGGTGATAATCCCCGTTGGTGGCATAGGGACTGTGAACTGGGTTCACAGCTAGAGATGAGGTGGAGCCGGAGGATTCAGGCAGTCGGAGCCGCGCTGCACATTGAAGCAATCGCCATTTTGGCAGTGATGCTCGATTCAACCCGCTCATAGGCTGAACGTCACAGTGTCGGCAGAGGCAAAAAAGCGTCCGCATACGGTTCAAATTCGGTCCGAATTCAGGCTACGATACGAAACCGATCGGCAGATTCAACTGTCGACGTGTGAATCCCATCGGTTGCCTGGATATGGAGCCTGGTGGAGTTCGAACACCGTAGAACCTGAGTTCCAGGCCTTGAGTGTTCCCACAGCAATGGAGGTACCGACTCATGCGAGTCGAGACAATTAGTTATTTGAAACGCCATGCGGCCGACCTGGATTTATCCGAGCCAATGGTCGTCACACAGAACGGTGTTCCTGCCTACGTGATTGAGTCATATGCAGAACGAAAGCAACGTGACGAAGCAATTGCGTTGGTGAAGCTGCTTGCGATTGGCTCTCGTCAATACGCAGAAGGCAAACATCGCTCTGTAGATGATCTGAAAGCTCGTCTTTCCAGGAGGTTCGATCAACCAGAATAAGGAGGTTCGATGTCCAAGGTCGTCATCCGTCTCACCGATACCGCAGAACAAAGCATCGAAGACCAAGTACACCACTTGGCTCAATTCCAAGGTTCGCAGGCTGCACTCCAGTCAGTGCTGAGCCTTTTGGATGAGATTGAAGAGAAGATTTCTCTTACCCCCCAAGGTTACCCAATCAGCCAGCAGGCAAGCCTTTTGGGGGTGTTGAACTATCGCGAACTCAATACCGGCCCTTATCGCGTCTTTTACGAACTACACGAAGAGCAAGGCGAGGTCGCGGTTATCCTGGTCTTACGCCAGAAGCAGAGTGTGGAACAGCAATTGATTCGCTACTGCTTGGTGGGGCCTATCGGGTGATGGCTCTCTGCGCCCGAGTGCGTATGAGCAAGTATGCCTCGACACTTTTTCGACACCTTCCCGCTCCCCAAAAAGCAAAAACCCCGAAACGCCAGGCGTTCCGGGGGCTTTGCAAGGATTCTGGAGCGGGTGATGGGAACATCACGCCGCACTCAAATCGTTGATTGATAACAGGTTTATTCCGTTTGCGCTACGGAATTAGGCCGGATTATGTACCTGTAGCGCGCCCTCGGCAACTCGGCGTGCCCGCTGCTGCCGCATTGGCACACCCAGAGCTGTCAAACGCTGCCCTGTGCCAGATGCAAGAGCCCCCAGCCAATCCCAGGCTCATCCAGCCACCTCACGTCTCACGCAGGGGCAACGCCGTCCGGCAGGAAGCCACCATGTTCATCGTCATGCAGGCTGAGGTACTCAAGTCGCCATTGATCCACACGCCGAAGGTCGGCGAGGGTCATGTGTGTATCCGGGACTGGCTCGCAGGCGTCGAGGGCGATTTCCGTTGCCGCATCGGGAGGGCCGTACGCTTCTGTGAAAAGCTCTCGCAATTGTCGCACTACGCTTTCGGCGGACTCACGCGCACCTGGCCCACCCTCAATGGCGTCATAAGCCACCGATATGGACAACGCATAGGGTTCGCCGTCAGAAGCCTCGATGCCCCGCTGCTCGCCCAGATCGAAGAACAATCCCACCAGATGTCTGGCTTCGGGAGCGAGGATGCGGGCGATCCGGCTTTTGACGTCTCTCTTGCCGACACGCTTCGCTAGCCGGTTCTCGAAGGTGTTGGGAAATGCGGGCCGGCCATAGCGTGCCGCCAGCCATTGCTTCAGGGTGCGCTTCGATTCATCCGAAAGCGACGCTTCAAGAAACCGAGACGCGCCCCGGCCAAACTCGACTCTCGGGATGGACCTTTTCTCCGCATGCCGCAACTCCAGCACCATCGAGCCTCCATCCGCCTTGTCATACGCAAGATGCAGCCGCCGGGGGTTCTTGGCATGGGACAGTTGCGGATCCTCACGGGCATCGCCGATCAAGTCCGCCAGGATGACCTCAATGCAGGGTTCGTGCGGGTGAGGGATGTCACAGTCGTGGGAGATCACGACAGCCAAACGGCCGTCCTCCGACGATTCAATCAGCCCCAACTGTAGTGATGCATCGCTGGTCAGCAAATCTCCCTGCCGCCATGACGTTTCCCGGTCCAGCATCGCGCGATCCCCGAATCACTGCTCGGGATAGCCAGGAATGGAAGCAGCGGAACGCCAATCATCCGTTGGTGCGGCCTTGCTCTTGGCCAGTCCCGACCTTTCGTATGCCGCATCCATGGCCTGAGCCTCTGAGATCAGCGTTTGGACATGCTCCATGACAGTCTGGTTTGCAGCAATGAGATCCAGGAGAGACCTGCCGTCAAACGCCTTCATCTTCAGCATCATTGGCGCCCGTTTGACGCCTGCCTCATGAAAGGCGTCGGCCACGTGGCTGAGTGCCTGTATCCGAGCGAAGTTGTCCGCTTCTGGCGTCGACTCTCCCCCCAGCCATTTGTAGATCGCTTGCCGGGAAACACCAAAGGTCCCGGCAAGATCGGCGATTGCTGGATTGAGCACCTCACGGATGTTGGCCAGATGCTCCGAAGCGCTTCGCAGATCGGGACGAGCCGCCTCCTCGCCATCCACCTCGATTTCGACGTGAAGGGGAGTCCGCGCCTCCACCAGCCTGCGCCATTCCCCGGCCCGGGTCACATCGAACACGCTGCCAGTACCGCCAACCAACTGCGTGATCCCCATCAGGGCGAAGGCGGCCGTGGCCGCGACCCGAACGGGCACGATCGACGGCGAAGTCCTGATTGTTGGGAACGTCTCGGTGTACATGCGGGTCTCCAGTGCTACGCCCATGCCCGGCGCGCATGATCCGTGGTGGTTGCCTTGAACACGGACTTGATCGGGGCATGCAACGAGCGCAGTTGTTCTTCGAGCTTGCCGAGATCGATAGGCATGCGACCTTCGCAAAAATGGTCGGTATCGAGCACACCATGCTCACGTGGCGCGGCCATGGCGAAACGCGGATTCAGTGCCAGCCCGTTCGGCAACATATCGGGAGGAAAGCCAAGCTGTGCGGTTGCCCTGTATACCCTTGCAACCAAGGTTCCGACGGGAACGAGTGGACCGACATCGGTCGAGAATACGGATTCACTCATTGCGTGCCGGCGAACCGCGTCGAATCCCACCCCATGGACTCCACCGACAAGGTACTGCTCGACGGACTCCCCGTCTGCCGGCACCACCGCATCCAGATAGCGCAACCCAAGCCGCCCCACGTGGTCAAGGCTGACAGCCTCATGCACGGCATCCAACCCACGCAGTAATTCCGGAATGAATGTCTTGTGGGTGTCGTAATGGGTCGTATGAAACGTGATTGTCGAAGAGGACAGGATGAAGCCCGCAGATCGATCGCTCCTGGTCAGGAGCCAGGATACCGTTTGCTGGATCTTTGGTTCGGCTTGTTGTGCCTGGCCTGGCCCGGACACGACCAAGTGAGTGACCTGCTGCGGCTCGAACAAGGGGTACCCTTCACGACGCAGTCGATCTTGTATTTGGTCGACATACTTGACCATGGCCGCCACCGGATTGAAATGCGCCTGTGCCAGCGCGTAGTACACCGGCGCATTGGACATTCGTTCGCTCACAGGCCGCTCCATCTTCTCGGTTGACACTTCAGTTGCCAGTTTACACCATGGTTGACACCCATACCAGGGAGCATTGCTCAATGCGGCTGGATCAGGGGGCTCAGGCTAAGGAGCAGGCGCCGTCAAAAGCCTTCCAGTACGTCGACACCCCCGTCCGCGTCACCATCGCCGGCCCCCGACGTTGGCCGAGCCTGCTGCCATTGCCTGCGAGAAAGGCTGCGCACCCGCTGTGGCAACAACTCCCGCACCAGTTCCATGCCAAGGGCGTCCCTCTCCAGGGTCATCGCCCTTGACAGGTCATCGAGCCGACCCAGCACGTGCAGCGCGCGCAGGAAGGTGTGCAGCGCGGTGCCGGGATAGCCATCTTCCATGCGCCTGACGGTGCTCAAGGACGTGCCGATGCGCTGAGCCAGGTCTTCCTGGCTCAGGCGGCGCATGCGCCGCGCCGCCGAGATGTCCTGCCCCAAGCGGTGCAGCGCACGCGCGACGGGCTGCGGCATGGCCACCTGGGCACCGGAGCGCTTCTGACCGGAAGAGGACATTTAAGCCTCAAATATGAATCTAATTCAGCAATAAGAATTCAAATTTGAATGCATAAATATGGTCTGGTCAACAAGCCCAAGTTTGGAATCAGCAGGCCAGGAAAAAGCTGGCTGCTGTCGGTCCGTTACCCCGCTTGCAGTTCTGGGGACCGCGCTGCGCCATCGCGCTGTCCTGATCCTGCACGACGATCAGGCCACCAATGCCCAATGAGAGCCGACAGCAATCCCCTCGTCATCGCAGTCCTGTCGTCGGAACTACCGAATCGCTCCTTCCCATGAGTGCGGAACCGGACTGTCATGCTTTGTCGATCTGGAGGCAGACCGCTGGGGTCTTGCCCGAAACCTCGTCGCTCTCCGTCGGGGCGGCATCGCCACACCTGTTTCCGCCCGCACTGCGTCTGCTGATAGACCGTCGCTGTCTTGCACGCCGGTAACGCCCAGGCTCGAATGCAAGAAGACCGAATCCGTCTTTCGCCACGATGGCGTCTGTAGCAAAACCTCGTTATCGAGCCATCCTGCCATGGGCAGTCAACCGATTGAAGCATACCGCCACGCAGAGGCTCGGTGCTGGTGGACAAGCGCCATATCGACAGGCGGCTGCTCTGGTGCACATCCGTCATCCCGGCCTTACCCACAAGCCAAGCCGCCACCGTCTCGCGCCGTGAAGGCGCGTCCCGGCAGCGATTCCAATCAACGAGGGAAACAGATGTCCTGAATCTGGTTACCAGCAGGGAGCAGCCATGCGAAAGCCACCTTCATCCGGCCCCCAAGCCAAGGTCTTCTACCGTCCGATCGAGGCGGCCATCCAGTGGGCGGGGCTGTCGCGTTTCGAGCGCCGCATCCTCGATGTCGCCAAGGGAATGAACCGCTTGCCGGAGCACCCCGAACTGGCGCGCTGGCCACAGCTTCGCCTGAACGCGGAACGGATCTACGACGCACTGGTGCATCTCGACCTTCCCTACGGCAAGAATGGCATCACGAGCAACGACCCCGCCTTGCTTGATGACCCCAGCCTCACAATCCGCCACGTCGACCTGAAGGCCTGGATGATCCGCTTCTATCCCGACCAGCGACCGGCCTTCCTGTTCGACGCCTTCGAGCGCCACCTGCATCCTGCCGTCAGTGTCGAAGCCGTGCAGGCACTGGTCATGGACCGCGAGGCGCTCAAGCTCCAGCTTGCCGACAGGGTGCAAGCCTGGGATGCGCTCTATGCCCAGTTCCAGACGCTCAGCCAGGAGCACCAGGCGCGCACGGAGCGCGAGAAGCGGTCCGGGATGCCGGGCGCCCGCAGTGAGTCCACCTACCTGAACATCGTTGGAGGTCTTCTGACCCTGCTGCTGGGCAAGTCGCCCAATGGCGTTCCCTATTCGTCCTTCGAGACGCTGGAATCGGTCATCAGTGCGCTGGTTGCCCACTACGGCGACAAGTCTGGGATCAGCGAGCGAACGCTGTGGGCGAAGTTCTCGGCAGCCAAGCGTCATCTCGCCACCCAGGACCGCTGACTGCAAGTGCAGACGGCGAGCCTGCACTTGCGGTGACTGCGCGGGGACCGCGCTATTGAATACGAGGCACTTCCATCACCGCCGCTACACAGCGCCAAGGAGTGTCCCTCGTGACTGCCCAGACCATCGCCACCGCGACGCCGAACGAACACCGCATCCTGCGACGCGCGGAAGTCGAGGCCAAGACCGGCTTCAAACGCGCCCACATCTACAACCTGATCAAGGAGGGCAAGTTTCCCAAGCCCCTGCGCCTCGGGGTACGGGCCATCGGCTGGGATTCGGTGGAGATCGATCAGTGGATCACCGATCGCCTCCGGGAACGGGCGTGAGCCCGCGCTGCGCCGGAATTCCTTCCACGAGGAGTCGCGCCATGCAGGTGGTATCCATCATTTCGACCAAGGGTGGCGTCGGCAAGACGACCACCGCAGCGAACCTGGGCGGCTTCATCGCCGATGCGGGACTGCGCGTGCTGCTGCTGGATCTGGACGTACAGCCCACTTTGTCGAGCTACTTCACGCTCGGCACGCATGCGCCTGCCGGCATCTACGAGATGCTGGCCTTCAACGAGCAGCGTATCGAGCAATTGGCTTCACAGACCGCTGTGGCGGGTCTCGACCTGGTGGTGTCGAACGACCACCGTGGCGAACTGAACACACTGCTGCTACACGCGCCCGACGGCCGGCTGCGCTTGCGTCACCTGCTCCCCGCGCTGGCGTCGCACTACGACCTGCTGCTGATCGATACCCAGGGAGCGCGCAGTGTGCTGCTGGAGATGGCGGTACTGGCCTCCAGCCTGGCGCTGTCACCGGTGACACCGGAAATCCTGGCGGCCCGCGAGCTGAGGCGCGGCACGCTGCAGTTGATCGAGGACATCGCTCCGTACCGGCACCTCGGCATCGAGCCACCGCCACTGCGCTTGCTCATCAACCGTATGCATCCGGTTTCGTCGAACGCCCGTTTGATCCAGCAGGCCCTGCGACAAGTGTTCCAGGACTACGCTGGCATACAGGTCCTGAACACCGACGTCCCGGCCATCGAAGCCTACCCACGTGCCGCAACACGGGGGCTGCCAGTGCATCGCGTCGAGTACCGGCAGCCGGTGGGCCGTACTGCGCCTGCGGCGTTGGAGACGATGCGTGCGCTGGCTGGCGAGCTATTCCCGGCATGGCGGGAACGCTTCGCGTGCGTTACCGGCAGAGGCCACGCAGGGGGGGCCGGTCATGGCAAACGCGCTTGAACTGGCCCGCGGCCATAAGCGGCTGCGCGCGCTGATCGAGTTCGCGCTGGGCGAAGGCTGGCACGTGAAGCGCACGCGCGGCGGGCACCTGATGTTCACCAAGCCTGGCTGCGCCGCGATCTACACCAGTTCGACCGCGAGTGATCACCGCGCCAGCCGCAACGCTCGCGCGCAGCTTCGCCGCGCCGATCGACAGGTACCGGCGGCATCTCAGGAGAGCAGCGATGGCTGAGCCGACGCCGCAGGACATGGCCGCCAAGCTGCTGGCCACCGGCTTCGAGCGCAGCAGTCCTTCGGCTGCGGCCTTGACCGACCCCATCGCCGACACGCCGATGGTGGTGACGCTGGACGAGTTGCGCCCCTATGAACATGACCCGCGCGTGACGCGCAACCCGGCCTACGAGGAAATCAAGGCCTCGATCCGCGAGCGCGGGCTAGACGCACCGCCCGCGATCACGCGCCGGCCGGGCGAGGCGCACTACATCATTCGCAACGGCGGCAACACGCGGCTGGCGATCCTGCGCGAGTTGTGGAGCGAGACCAAGGAGGAACGCTTCTTCCGCATCGCGTGCCTGTTCCGCCCGTGGCCGGCGCGCGGCGAAATCGTGGCGCTGACTGGGCACCTGGCCGAGAACGAGCTGCGCGGCGGGCTGACCTTCATCGAGCGCGCCCTGGGCATCGAGAAGGCGCGCGAGTTCTACGAGCAGGAAAGCGGCCAGGCGCTGTCGCAGAGCGAACTCGCGCGGCGGCTGACGGCCGACGGCTATCCGGTGCCGCAGTCACACATCAGTCGCATGAACGATGCGGTGCGCTATCTGCTGCCGGCGATACCGAACCTGCTCTACGGCGGCCTGGGACGACATCAGGTGGAACGGATCGCGGTACTGCGCAAGGCGTGCGAGCGCACTTGGGAGCGGCGTGCGCCGGGCCGCACGGTGGCCGTGGACTTCGCCACGCTGTTTCAGGATGTGCTGACGCAGTTCGACACACAGCCGGATGACTTCTCGCCGCAGCGGGTGCAGGACGAACTGGTGGGCCAGATGGCCGAGTTGCTGGAGGCGGACTACGACACGCTGGCGCTGGAGATCGACGACAGCGAAAACCGCCAGCGTGCGCTGACCAGCGAACCGGCGGCGCCGAAGCCACCGGCGGCGCCTGTCGTGCCTGCTGCTCCTTCCGCACCGGTCTCCGCGCCTCAGCAGCCACCCGTGTCGTCCGTTCCGCGCGACACCACGCCAGTCTCGCCTGCGGCGCCAGCAGCGACACCGCCTGCATCGTCCGAAGCGCCGGAGGACCAGCGCCGACCACGCGACGAGCGCCTGCAAGGGCACATCGTGACACCGGCACCGACCACCGAGCGCCTGCAGTCCATCCAGCGGATGGTCGCGGACCAACTCGGCGACAAGCTGCCCGACTTCGAGACCGACGCGCTGCGTGCGATCCCCGTGCAGGCTGGGGGTCTCTTTCCCATCTCGGACGTCTGGTACATCGAGCCGGGGCTGGACGTGCCGGATCGCCTGCGCGTGCACATCGCGCAGTTCGCGCGCGAGATCGCCGAGGAAGCGGCCGTCGCCGACCACATCGAGGCCAGCATCAGTGGCATCGGCTTCGTCTGCGCGGCGCCGGCCGTCGGCCAGGCGAAGGCGCTGCCGGCATTCGCGCGGGCGGTGCTGACCCTGCTGGATGCGCTGAGTTCGGCGCCACCCGCCGCGAACGGCTTGGACCGCGCGCGGCTGGCCGATGAGTTGGCGGCGCTGCTCCATGGCCATGGCGGCTCGGCCACACGCCTGAGCGATGCTGCGCTGGTGAAGCTGTTCCGTCTGCTGCGCCTGGCGCGCCGGCTGCTGGATCTGGAAGCCGGCGTAGCGAGCCAGGATTCCTGAGCGCAGGAGGCTCCCGCATGTCGGCACCGCACCCACTCAACCAGGCCGTGATCGCTCAGGCCCTGCATGACCTGCGCAACGGCCAGTTGCGCCGCTGCAAGGCCATGGGCTTCGGCGAGGAGGAACTGGATGCGCTGAAGCACCCCGAACTCGTGAGCATGCTGGTGAATGCCACGGTGTCGTGGTGTTCGGTGTCGGTGAACCGGGAAGTGTTGAAGCGGCTGCTAAGCCAGGTGCACGACGTGGAGCGGGAGATCGCCACGGTGGACCGCATGCTGCGCCTGGGGGCGAGCACGGAGATGGTCAGCAAGTTCTACGGCCTCACGCATCAGGAAGTGGCGCTGCGCCGCGACATCCTCGGGCTGCCCAAGCGCAAGGGCCGGCATCCGGTGCTCGACGAGGCGCAGGACGTGGCCTTGTGGGAGCGCTGGAAGGCCGGCGTCGCCGAGCGCCATATCGCCCTGACCGACGACATGGCGATGCTGGCGCTGACCATGGATCTGGCCGAGGCCATGACCCTGCCCATGTCGGTGATCTGGTCGGCGATACGGAACTGGATCGACCAGGGGCTGGTGTAGCCATGACGACGGCCGGCGCACCACGGCGCGAAGGCCCCGTTGCGCTGTCGGCGTTGTTCGACGAGGCGCTGCGGCACCTTGAGCCGAAGGAACCGGCGCAGGGCACGGCGCCGAGCCAGGACGGCTTTCTCTACAGCGGCAACCGCCATGAGAGCGTGCCGCGCCGACTGTTCCTCGACCGGCGCCTGACCCCGCTGGAGCGCAACGCCTGGCAGGTGTTCCGCCTGCAGCTCAGCGACGACGGCGTGACCGCCTTTCCCACCTACGACCAATTGCGCCCCTACCTGGCCTCGATGCCCTGCGCGGCGCAAGCATCGCATGAGACCGTGGCGCGCGCCCTGACGCTGTTGCGGCTGACGCGCTGGCTGAGCCTGGTGCGACGACGGCGCGACCCGAAGACCGGCCGCATCCAGGGGAACCTCTACGTGCTGCACGACGAACCGCTGTCGCCCTTCGAGGCGATGCAGCTCGATGCCGACTACCTCGGCCTGGTCAGCCAGGCGCTGACCCATGCCGCCAAGGCGGTGCAGATCGTGGGCATGAACACGCTCAAGGAGATTGCCGAAGACCCGCTGCTCGGCGGCCGCACATTGCCGACCCGCCTGCAGGTGCTCGCGCAGCGCATGGTGCGGTATGGCTGGACGACGCCAGGTTATCCACAGGAGGGTGCGGACCACGAATCCGAAGAAGGCCAGGAAGCCCTTCTTCGGAATGGCGTGCGCCCGTCTTCGGAATCCGAAGCGGGGCTGGAACCCGCGCAGGATGGCCATCTTCGGATTCCGAAGGAGGACCGTACAGTACGTAATGATCGTATAAATGAAGTACGTACAGCACCGCGCGCGAGGGCCTTGCAGAACCTGCGACTGCCCGAGCGCTTCCTGCGCCTGAAGGACGAGCAGCAGGGCGGCGCGCTGGTGGCCCTGCAGCAGGTGGACGAGGCCCAGCGGCAGGCCGTGCTCGACGAATGGGAGGCACGCTGCCGCAACAGCGCTGTGCGCAACCCGGCCGGCTATCTGTTCGGCATCGTGCAGAAGGCGATTCGTGGGGAGTTCAAGGCGTGGGCGGGCGACGGCGCCACGGTGCCGCCTGCTTCCCGTCCACCCGCGCCGGCACCGGCGCCATCGGCACCGCCGGTATCCCCCGAAGTGGCGCGCGCCCACCTGGCACGGCTGCGGGCGGCCCTGCGCGACCCGTGACCGGCCGAGCTATCCCCAGGGGATAGCTGGGACAGGGAGCCTTCCGGCGGGTCAATCCGGCTACACCCTTGCCAAGGTCTCAATTGAGATACAAAATAGGGGCTAATGCATAACAGGAGAAGCAACGATGGCCGCACAGACTTCGATGCTGCACATCCGTGTGGACGATAAGCTCAAGGCCGATGCCGCCGAGAAGCTCGCCGGGGTCGGCCTCACCGTTTCGGACGCCGTGCGCATCCTGCTGACCCGTGTGGTCAAGGAAGGCGCGCTGCCGGCTGGCCTCACGGCCGACCCGGAGGCCTACGATGCCTGGTTCCGGGCGAAGGTCCAGGAGGCGCTGGCCGACACACAGCCGCCGGTGCCGCACCAGCAGGTCATGGACGAGGCGCAGGCCCTGATCGACAGGAAGCGGCGTGCGCGTACTTGAGTGGCGGGAAGCTGCCCGCGCCGACCTGCTGGCGATTGTTGACTACATCTCGGACGACAACCCCGATGCCGCGCAGCGGTTGAAGGACGACATCGAGGCCAAGGCCGCGAAGCTGCCGGAGCGCCCGAAGCTCTACCGGCCTGGCCGCGTGGCCGGCACGCGGGAGATGATCGTGCGTGCGAACTACGTGGTGGTCTACATGGAGGACACCCGCGCGGTGTCCATCCTGCGCGTGTTGCACGCCGCGCAGCAGTGGCCGCCGGCACGGGAGTGAAGGCGGTTTTCCTCACTGGAGATTCACCATGAATGCCAAGGAGCCTGAAGCAGCCAAACTCAAGGCGCTGCAGGAAGCAGCTTGCATGGGCTGGGCCGACATCACCGCCGGCCGCCATGCCGATGTCGCCGACGGCCAACTCGAAGGTTTCATTGCACAGTTGGGACAGCAGGCGGCGCTTGCCGTCGCTACTCGCCGCGAGGCTATCCCCAGGGGATAGCTGGGACAGCCAGCCTTCCCGGCACGGACAAACCAGGCACACGCCGATTGCGGTTTGTTGACTGACGGCCTTCCGGTCGATGCCGATGCTGGCGACTCGTTCCGTTAATGCGAGTCGTCACCCATGGCCAATGAACCCCTGCAACTGAATCTCGGCTCGCTGCGCAGCGCGATGTCGCTGACGCTGCACACTCATCACGCTTCGCGCATCTGGCACGGCCGTGCGCCGACCGAGGGACGCGCCGGCATTATCGGTCTCAACGGCTTCATCAGCGCCATGAACAAGATGAAGCGCGGCGCCGAGCAGGACGATCCGTACTCCGATTTCTGGATGCTGCGTATCGAAGACAAGCTGGAGCAGACCAAGAGCACGCTGCAGGCGCTGCGCGAGCAGGTGGACCAGGCGCTGGCCGGTGTACCCCCGGCGCTGTCGCTGGGCGAGAACATGAACGTGCAGCCGGTGAAGCTGCCGCTGTTCGTGAATGCCCAACTCGGCTTCATGGCGGTGTATCTGCTGGCCGACTACGACGACCTGGCACGCAAACTCATCCTGGCGCACCACACGGCGCTAATCGACCGCAGCACCTTGGAGCGCTGGCTCAATGACGGCGCGCACGCGCTGCGCAGCCTGTTCTCGCTGGCCCAGCAGTACCGCTACTCGGGCACGACGCGCGACGACTTCGCGGCGAAGAACGCCGCGGCGCGAGCGGCGCTGGAGAAGTTCGGCGAGTTGCCGCAGGACGTGCTGGAAGGCACGCGCCGCTCCCGCTTTGCGCCACCCATCGCGCGGCGAGCGAACCGGCCCGGTGCGTCGGCTGCGGCGCCTGCCGCCGATGCGGTGAAGCTGGCACCGAAAGATGGCGCAGCCGATGGGGCACCAGACGAGGACGCCGCGGCATGACGGCATTGACCCCTTCCGCGCGCTTCGTTCCGCTGGAACAGACGGACTTCCGGCGGCTGGAACATGCGGCCTACCTAAAAGGCCTTTTACAGCCTTTTAAGGGTAAGGGGAGTCTGGAGACCTGGGCCAGCCAGTGCGCAGCGCTGCGCGACGACGTGATTGGCCTGGCGCAGCGGCGCGTGCTGCCCCAGGCGCGCGCCTACCCCTTCAGCCTGCTCCACGTGCAACTGGCCCAGCAGGCCACTGGCGCAGGGACGACCTTCCTGCGCTGGCGCAACCTCGACCGTTCCTCCATGGGCGTGGCGTTGTGGGAGGCCCTGCTGGCCAACCCCGCGACGCCGGCCTCGCTGATCGACGAGCTGTACGCGATCGAACTGCAGCGCATCGTGCTGAACATGCAGATCAGTCTGACCCACAGCATCGCTCGCCAAGCCCTGGAATGCGCCAACAAGGCCGCCCAGGCCGAAGCGGCTTACCTGCGGCGCGTCCACGGGCATACCGCGTCCGTTCCACCCACCACCAAGGAGTCACCATGAGCACGCACTTCGTCGGCGAGGGCAACATCGGTTCTGCGCCGGACTACCGCGAATTTCCGAACGGCAACGACGAGCCGCGCCGGCTGCTTCGCCTGAACGTCTACTTCGACAACCCGATCCCGAAGAAGGACGGCGAGTACGAAGATCGCGGCGGCTTCTGGGCGCCGGTGGAGCTGTGGCACCGCGACGCCGAGCACTGGAAGACGCTGTACCAGAAAGGTATGCGGGTGCTGGTCGAGGGCCGCACCGTGCGCGACGAATGGGAGGACGCCGACGAGAACGAGCGCGTCACGTTCAAGGTCGAAGCGCGGCGCGTGGGCATTCTGCCGTATCGCATTGAGGCGGTGACGTTGGGTGCGAAGCCCTCTGCATCTGATAGTGGTGCGCCGCAATCCTGACCAGCCAAGCAGGATCCCCACGGCTGTTCCCGTTCAGCTTGATGACGAGGATGGTCGCGTCTTCGGTCGCCTTGTTCGTCAGACTGGCCACCGATCCGCTCAATCGACCAGCGGCCGGGCATTCTGCGGTCGCACGATCGCCACTAGCGTCCTAGCCCGCGTCAGGCCGACCCGCAGCAGCCGGCGGCTACGTTCAAACGGCGGCTGCTCATTCCTCTCATCGAAGAAGCTCGACTTGAAAGCGCCTTCCACGAGAACGACCCCATCGAACTCCTTTCCCTTGGCCTTGTGCATATTCATCAGGATGCAGCCTTGGGGGTCGCGCTCGGCTGCCACGAGCCGCTCCTGCTCGAGGGTACGTTTGACTAGTTCGCTCGCACCTGCATAGCTGCTCAAGGCGAGCCAACGCTCGCCGAGTCCGGAGGCCAGAGAGTCGGTCGCCCTGAACAGCCGCACTAGCCGGGCCTCGCGGAACAGCTCATTCAGCGCTGGAATATCGTGAAGCACCCAGCGCGCCGCTTTCCAGTCCGCGACAGGTTCTCCGACCAGATCGATGCCAGCCTTGTAGACCGCGACGAGGGCTTTCGCGGCATTGATGCGCGGTCCTTCGCCCGTCGCCACCTTGGCTGCCGCCTCGTCATACTTACGTGCGTGCTCCGCCGCGGCGTTGGTCGGCTCCTCCGCGTTCTTCAGCTTGTAATATCCAGCAATGACCCGGAGCGTCCGCGCAAGGGTCTCTTCGGCCGGGCCGGTCGGCCATTCTAGGATTGACGCCACGACCACCGCCGCCGCCGCGGAAAGCTCAGCATCCCAAACGACATCATGTTCGATGACGGGTAGGGTCTGCTTGTTGTAAGTGTGCGTCTCCGACAGGATCACCGAAAGGTCGGCGATGAGCGAATTGCTTCTCGACAGCACCGCCACGCTCGGATGCTCGACCCCCTTCTTCCGCAACGCGCTGAAGGTCCATATCACCGCTGCATGGACCGTTGCGGCAAACGTGTTCTGCCAGTACGAAACCTGTTTGATGTCTGGGGTGGCCGGCAGCGGACTGTGGTTGTGCAGTACTGCGTCGGCGAACTGAAGGATTCCCGCGTTTGGGCTTCTGTGGTTTTCCCCGCCCAGATCGAACTCGGTGACCTGGATATCCTCTCGGAGAATATCCAGCCGGCGCGGATCGATATCATCCCGGTAATCAAAGATCCGCTGTTCTGGATCGGCAAGGCAGAACACGTCCGTGACCTCAGCCAGAGCGCGAACGATCCGCCACTGGTTGTCGTCGGTGTCCTGGAACTCGTCGACGATGATCATCGGAAACCGATCGGCAATGAGCTCGCGCAGCGCCGCGCATCCCTCCAGTAGGTCTGCCGCGCCCGCTGCGAAGAGATCGAAGCAGTAGAGCCCTTGCTCCGATGCCAGACGTCGTCGCTCGACCATCCAATCCCCATCGAACGCCGATTTCTGAAGACGTTCCTCCCCGGGGTAGAGAAAGCGGATCGGCCGGCCGTGCAGGAGGCGGCCGTGGGCTTCCAGAATCTCCATGCAAAAGGCGTGATAGGTCTGGACGGTGACGGCCCGCCGTTCGGCTGGCGTCAGGATCTCCTTGCAGCGCAGGAGAACCTGACGGATGGCAGCGCGCGAGAAGCTGAGAAAGAGGATTCCCTGTCCTGGCTTGAGCGTCGCAGACTGGCGCTGGGCCTTCAGCAGGGCGATCGTGGTCTTGCCGGAGCCGGGCCCGCCGAGGACCAAAAGGTGTCCGCCTTGTGCGATGACCGCCTTGCGTTTTTCGCACAGCTCCAGCTTCATTAGAAGAGATCCTCCAAATCGTCCGGCGGCGGTGCTGCGACATCTTCGGAAACGGCGCTCAGCGCCTTGTGGATGGTTTCAAGGATTTCTCGGATCGTCGCCGGTAGCTGGTCGGCGTGCTGGCACTGGCTGATCATCATGGCGGCATAGCCGTAAGCGTCGCCCTTGCGCGCCTTCAGAACCTTCGTCGCCAATGCAGTTACCTCACCATCGCCCGCCGCCGGATCATAGACGCCGACACTGGGATAGTCGGGTCGATCCTTCACCTCATTGAGAAACCGCCTCACAACTGCGATGGGCGTCTCCTTTACGAGCAGCTCCTCAATGCCCTTCTCGGGGGACTCCCAAACCTGCGTATAGCTCTTCAGCTTGTCCATCGCATCCTGGTTCAGCGGGGCGTTGGGTTTGTCGTAGAAACCGAAGGCGAGCTTTCCGAGCGCCGAAAACACCGGACCATGACGCGGTACCGAGCCATCCCCGCCGGCATTGAAAATGCTGACACCAGCCAGATCGAGGTGGGTGTAGTCCTCCGGATTGAGGGACGCCTCCATAATCGACGAAGCTACCGGAAATAGGGCTGCCTCCGTCGATCCCTCCACGACCAGCACCGCCCGGCTCAGAATTGCCTCGGCGAATTGACGCCGTTCGACGCGGAACGTCTTGGACTTAACAGCCTGGCCATCGATCGGCTGGCCTGTCAGAGCGCCGGTCTCGTTGCGGTTCAGGATGACAATCTGCTCATGATCGAACTGTTCGATCACGTAGGGTGAATGCGAAGTGACAATCGATTGCCCCATTTCCGCGAGCACGAACCGCGTCACCCGGCGCTGCGTGTGTGGCGGGAGCGCAATTTCCGGCTCCTCCATCGCGAAGATCACCGATTGCTTGTCCTTCAATTCGGCAATGAAGGTCAGGAGAGCGAAGACCAGCAGGTTGATTGAACCAGTACCCAGCCGACCGAACGGTACGAGATGCTGACCTGGTTGAGCTGCGATAAACAGCCGCACGACTTCCCGGAGATGCTCGCGCGTCAGGTCCGAAGCAAAGAAGGCCGTCGCATCGTCACCAGGCGCCAAGTTGACGAAGCGTCCCATCCGGGATCGTAACTCTGAGCGGATATGCTTCAGTTGCTCGATCTCGCCGATTGCCGGGTCAAGCGCTTGTAGTCTGGCCAGAGTGTCCCGCCACATCTCGACGGCACCGGCGCCGCCCAGCTTCAATACGGAATCGAGCAACGAACCGCGCTGCAGGCTGAGAGCGCGTGAACCGGTCCGCAACGTCCGCAAAAACACAAAGCCGCAAAGGCGCTTGTGCACACGCGTGAACGGAACACGGCCCTGACCGAGCTTGACCTCGGTTTCTTCGTCGAGAGCATCGACCTCTTTGGTTGGATGGTCGAAGAATGTGTTGCCGACGAAATCGTCCTCTTCCGGGTCGTACCGACCGACAAACAGAAGTGGTAGAGCCCAGATCACTGCCGGACCATCGGCCTTTCCAAGACCATCCTGCTCCTCGTCTATGAACGTACCCGCCAAGTCGTCCCACCTGCGGAGATGGCCACCAAAGCGCCGCTGCGCCTCTTCGGAAAGATCGACCAGGATCGCCTCAATGCGAATTTCAACCGGCGCACCTTCCGCATTCAGATAGCGGCCACAATGAAAGTCATGCTCGTCAACGACAGGCCTGCGGAATATGCGCTCAGGACCGAGGACGAGATCAAGAGCCTCGCACACCGTTGACTTCCCAATGTTGTTGCCTCCGACCAGAAGTGTGTGCCCAGCAAAATCAACACTCCCTTGAGAGACGCATCGGAAGTTTTCAATCTTCAAACGCCTGACGCGCATATATCCTCCGTCCCCGCATCGATTATTCGCTATCGCGGTTATAGCGCAGTTACCTGCAACGGTCTTGTTTCCCTGGAGTCCTGGCTTGGATGCAACGAGTTCACGACTGAGGAGGAGAAAGGACTTGCTGGCGTGTTCGGCTTTCTGAGCCCAGGCGCGCATCGCCCTGTTGGCATCCCGGAAGGTCAGATGACGCGCCTTGGCCGTTCCTTCGCGCTCAACATGTGCTGGTTCCTACTCAAGAACCATCTCGTACCAAGGTAGTTATCTCGGTGTGACGAACCGCAGAACAAAGACTGGCGGCAGTTTCCACTGCCGCCGGAGCTTGTCGCTTCATCAGTTCGCCGGATTGCTGCCCAAGCTCTGCTGATACGCCCATTCGTCATCGCGATCCAGGTCACGCCAACTGTCGTCGGCTCCACTCGTTCCATCGCCCTCGATGAACACCAGCCCGGCGCGACCTGCCTTGCGGTAGATCAGCCAGCCACGGCAGTTCAGCGTGTCCCCATTGAACATGCGATCACCTTCGGGGTCGTATTCGCCCGTCATGGTGCCGTCGGCCTCGATCGTCCATTCGTCGACCGCCGCCCACAGGTCCGTCGTCGGGGGGCACTCGATGTCCATATCGGGCTCGTCGGGGAACGAGGCATTGCTCTCAGCCATCGCACCGGCCACATCATCGGCGTTGTAGATCGTTTCGGCCAATGCCTGGCGGGCATGCAAGTCGTAGAAGTCGGCCACACTGACGTACACGTCCGTGGAACCGGCGCTGGCCTTCAACGCCTCGACGCAAGCCGTGGTGACGGCCGACGGTGCCGCGCCCGCCGCTGCAAGGCCGAGTTCCGCGGCCCGCCTCTCGCCCATCGGCAGGTTGAGCACGAGGATCTCGGCATCGTCCAGGTGGTAGTCGAGCTTGGGATCCGCCTCCTCAACGGACAGTGCCGCGTGCGTGCGGTATCCCAGCAACGCGGCAATGACCTCGGAGAGGTGGGAACGCTTGACCGTCAAGCCTTGCGCAGCAAGGACCCGGGAAGCCGCGAAGGCGGCTGAACGTACATAGTTGCTCATCGGAATACTCCGCTACTGTTCGAGCGCTGGACGTTTTGTCGCTGTCGAACAGCCGGTACTCCGGATGATTGAAAGCGAGGGGTACTGCGGGGAGCTGCGAATGCCTGTTTCAAGCTGTCCAGAGCTTGGGCGGGCGCCTGACTATGGATGCTACCCCTGAAGGCCATCTCCCGCAATCCGAATGCCGACGAGGTCTGTCCGGCCACGCGATCCCCCGTCCCCCAGGAAGCGGCTGTAGCAGCCCGCACCCGCTTCCCTTGCGCCAGCGCATCTGCCGCCCGCGTTCTGCACCAGCACAACCTGGTGTCCTCCGCTTCCATTTTGTTTGCTGCCGCGCACACGTTGGCCGGGAATGCTGACGTCCATTCGATGACCGTCACGCACACCCAGGAGGCTTCATGCGCGTGTTTCTGTGCGAGAAGCCATCCCAGGGCAAGGACATCGCCCGTGTGCTGGGCGCCGGCCAACGCGGCAACGGCTGCTACAGCGGCGCGGGGGTCGTCGTGACCTGGTGCATCGGTCATCTGGTGGAGGCGGTTCCGCCCGAAGGTTACGGCGAGCAATACAAGCGCTGGGCCATCGAGCAACTGCCCATTCTTCCTGAGCGTTGGCGTGTCGAGCCCAAGGCGGCGACCGCAGCGCAATTCAAAGTCGTGCAGCAGCTCGTCGCCAAGGCGGGCGAGCTGGTGATTGCGACCGACGCCGACCGCGAGGGCGAGATGATCGCCCGCGAGATCATCGACCTATGCGGCTACCGCGGGCCGATTCAGCGCCTGTGGCTGTCGGCGCTCAACGATGCGTCGATCCGCAAGGCGCTGGGTGCGCTCAAGCCGTCCGCCGAGACGCTGCCGCTGTATTTCTCCGCACTCGCCCGATCGCGCGCCGACTGGCTGATCGGGATGAACCTGAGCCGCTTGTTCACACTGCTGGGGCGCCAGGCCGGCTATGCCGGCGTGCTGTCGGTGGGGCGCGTGCAGACGCCGACGCTGAAGTTGGTCGTGGACCGCGATCGCGAGATCGCGCGCTTCGTCTGCGTACCGTTTTGGGCCATCGAGGTTGCGCTATCGCATGCAGGCCAGTCCTTCGTTGCAAGCTGGACGCCGCCGCAAGGCAGCACCGACGATGCGGGCCGCTGCCTGCAACAGCCGGTGGCGCAGCAGGCCGCCGAGCGCCTGCGCACGGCCGGCTCCGCCCAGGTGCTGTCGGTAGAAACCGAGCGCGTTCGCGAAGGGCCGCCGCTGCCGTTCGACCTGGGCACGCTGCAGGAGGTGTGCTCCAAGCAGTTGGGCCTCGACGTGCAGAAGACGCTGGACATTGCCCAGGCGCTGTACGAGACGCACAAGGCGACAACGTATCCGCGCTCGGATTCGGGCTACCTGCCCGAGAGCATGCTGGCTGAGGTACCGACCGTACTCGACAGCCTGGTCAAGACCGACCCCAACCTGCGGCCGCTGATCGAGCGCCTGGATCGCCAACTGCGCTCGCGTGCATGGAACGACGGCAAGGTGTCGGCTCACCACGGCATCATCCCGACGCTGGAGCCCGCCAACCTGTCGGCCATGAACGAGAAGGAACTGGCCGTCTACCGGCTGATCCGCGCTCATTACCTCGCGCAGTTCCTCCCGCACCATGAGTTCGACCGGACGGTGGCGCAGTTCTCGTGCGGCAGTCAGTCGCTGGCGGCCGTGGGCAAGCAGATCGCCGTCATCGGCTGGCGCGAGGTGCTGGCAACGCCGGGGCCGGACGATGCCGATGGCGAGGATGCGCAGCGCAGCCAGGTGCTGCCCGCCCTGCATGCGGGCCTGTCCTGCCCGGTCGGAAAGGTGGATCTCAAGGCGCTGAAGACGCTGCCGCCCAAACCCTACACGCAGGGCGAGCTGATCAAGGCCATGAAGACCGTCGCCAAGTTCGTGACTGACCCGCGGCTGAAACAGAAGCTGCGAGATACCACCGGCATCGGCACCGAGGCGACACGCGCCAACATCATCAACGGTCTGATCGGTCGCGGCTACCTGGTCAAGAAAGGCCGCGCCGTGCGCGCTTCCGACGCGGCATTCACGCTCATCGACGCGGTGCCCTCGGCCATCGCCGACCCCGGCACCACGGCGGTGTGGGAGCAGGCGCTCGACATGATCGAGGCCGGCCAGATGGCGCTGGACACCTTCATCGAGAAGCAGTCCGTGTGGGTCGGTCAGCTCGTGCAGCAATACCGCGGCGCGACGCTCTCGCTCAAGCTGCCGCCGGCGCCGGCCTGCCCGCAGTGCGGCGCGCCGATGCAGCAGCGCACGGGCAAAAGCGGCGCGTTCTGGTCCTGCTCGCGCTACCCGGACTGCAAGGGCACGCTGCCGATCGAGTCCCCGACGGGCCGGCGCAGCGCACCGCGCAAGCGGCGCGCTGCCTCCAAGGCGTCCTGATCCTCGCTTTCCCCCTGCCGCGCCGGCCACTTCACTGGCGGCGAGGCAAACGTCCCGCACCGCGCGGGACTCCAAAGCGCGCGTCTCCTTCTGCAACGGTGTGCGCGCCCCGTCTGCCCGGCATCGGGCGACGGGGCGAGAAGGTCATTGCTCCACGAATCGCGCCAGCCGCCATTCCCTTGATCGGTGTGCCTTGCCTCGGCCACGAGGGGCTTCCTGACGCCTTGCCGCCGCGCGAGCCGTGAGGATGCCACTTGGGCCGAGGGTATTCCGTGCCGGTGCCCGCCGGCGGAACAACGGGCTCCCTTTGTGTGTGGATGCACGCCAGAGGTTTCCGGCCCCAGCCACGAAACGGGCCGGGTGCGATTGCTGACGCAGCGAACGGCTTTGACGACGGCCTGCGCTGACGCAGCCCACAGGTGGTTTTCCTTCCTCTCCAGCCGAAGGCCCGCGTGGCCTTCGGCGCCCTGGTCTTTGCCTTGTCCCGTGACGCCGGCCATTGCCCTAAAGCGGGCCGTCCGCGATTCGGTTTTCCCTGCGACGGCAGCCATGCTTCGCGCCCATCCTCACGCCATGCGTTGCTGACAGTCGTCAGCGGCATGCCCTGGCAGTCTCGGTCTTCAAGACTGCAACGCGGTTCGCCGCGTTGACCGAACCAGTCCGCTTTGCATCGCCCACCGCGGACGCTCGCCGGCCTGGCGACGATGCACTTTTCTCAACCACCCGAGGGGAACCCCATCCCCTGCGGGATGCGTGCTCCCCGACCCACCAAGGAGCACGGCATGTCTGAACCTTCCGCATCTTCCTCTGCAACCGCAGTGCGCAGTGGTGCGCTGGCGCTGACCTGGACCGGCAAGCGTTTGCCGCTACAGGTGCTGCGCAGCGCGGCCGGCCACTACATCGGCACACAAGACGACGAAGGCCCGGTATCGCGGGAGTCCGTCGAGTATTTCCCGAACCACCTCGCAGCACAGCGCGCCCTGGATACCCATGCCTGGACACAGCGCGCTCACCCCTGATTCCCACCCTTCAAGGAGTTCTCTCATGAATCTGTCTTTACCCGAAGACGTGCTCGATCAGATGGCGCTGGAACAGGCGCACTTCGACGCTGCACCGCAGGCCTTCTTCGAGGCCTGGAAGCGCGGCGCGCAGATCGCCGGTCACGAGTGGTTCGGCGACGGCACACGCGAAGGTCTGCAGCGTGCCACCACCAAGTGGGACCTGCGGCCCAACATGCTGATGCTCAACGACGCCTTGGGCGTGCTGAGCAGCGGTCAACGCATGTTCCTGTCCGCGATGGTGAGCTTCTACAACGCCCGCGAGGGCGGCGCGATGCTCAAGCGTTGCGGCTTCGAGGGGCTGTCCGACTTCGGTGGCCTCGATCTGGAACGGCGCCAGGTCATCGCCGACCTCACGCTGCACTACAACGGCTGGTGAGCCGCGCCTGGCAACCCGCCGTCTTTTCATCCCACCCCACGAGGGACATGCGTCCCCGTTCGGGGCCATGTCCCTCCTTCCTTTCGCAGGAGCGGCCATGTCCCGAATCAGCATCTTCCACTGACCTGCACCGCCCGCCACCAGGGCGGCCCGACGCCGCGGCCGGCTGACCGGCTGCCACTTCATCCACTCGCTGGGGTTCAATCCCCGGCAGGGGATTGCCTCGGCCATCCTCTGCTGGAGGAATCCCATGTCTCATTCCCAAAAACCCTTCGTCCGCGGCTACGATGGCCTGTCCGTGCAGCGGCTGCTGGCGATTTCCTACGACGACGACTGCCCGCTGAGCTATCTGCCGCTGCACGTCTCGCAGTCGCACCTGCCGGACAGCCAGGTCGAGCGCCATGCCTGCGTCTTCTGCGACGACTTCGCGCTGATCACCGAGGGCCAGAACGTGCCGCCCGAGCTGGACGCGCAGTGCCCCAGCCACGGTATCGCCCGAAACCTCGTCTACGCCGTCATGGCCGAAGAAGCCGGCCAGCCGCTGCACGTCGGCGATACCTACTCCGAGGAAGCGGCGCGCGAGGTGGTGCGGCGCCTGCGCTTCGAGACCGGCTTCTACAGCCGTGCCTGGGAAATCAGTTCGGCGCACATCACCGAGGAGGCCGGCCGCTATCTGGCCAACCTGGCCGACATCGCCACGCCGAGCGGTTTTCTGTTCGTGGCCTTCCGCATTCCCTACAGCCCGGCGGTCGGCGTGAAGCTGATCGCCACCCCCTGGACGGATGCGAACCTGCAGCATGTCGAGGGCATCACCGCCGAAGAACTGCGGCAGGAGCACCGGGCCAAGGGCATGCCGGAGTCCCTCGTCGAGGTGCTCCACCTGGCCGCGCTCGCCGACGTGCGTCTGCTGATCTTCGATGCCGACGCGCCCGTGCTGGACGGGCTGACGCTCTACGACGACGACTAACCCGCAACCCATTCGAGCCCCCATGTCGGGGCTCTTCTTTTTCGCGGAACGCGGTGCCGGCGCATTGCCGATTCCCGGCGGACGGCGGCCGCCATGTGCCGCACGCTGACCGCATGTTCGCTGGCGTTGCCGGCAGCATGCCCAGGCAGCCACGATCTTCAAGGCTGCGACGCGGTTCCGACCGCGTTGATCACACCAGTTCGCACCGGCATCCATGCGCGAACGGCCATCGGTTCTCGATGGCGATGCCACCAAGCTGTTCCATCAACCCACGCGGGGGTTCCACACCTTCCCCGCCTTGGGTCGGGTGTGTCTCCGCCTCATTGTTCTCAGGAGATTCACCATGACCACTTCCACCGAAAAGTCCTACTTCGATCTGCACATCACCGGCCTCGGGTATCTCAATCGCATCCGCGAAGTGAAGCCCAAGAAAGGCGATGCGTTCCTGGCCTGCGACATCGCAGCCCTGAACGGTCCCAGCGATGACGTCTCGTATGTGCGTTTCGACACGCGCGTATCGGGATCGGAAGCGCAGCACCTGGTGCGCCGCTGCATTCAGGCGGTCGACGCCGAGAAGAAGGTGATGATCGGCTTCCGCCTGGGCGACCTGTGGACCGACACCTTCACCTACTCCAAGGGCAAGCGTGCCGGCGAGCAGGGTGTGAGCCTCAAGGCCCGCCTGCTGTTCGTCAGCTGGATCAAGGTCGACGGCAAGCTCGTCTACAAGGCCGAGCCCAAGCCGACCGAGACCGGCGAGCGCGACCCGGAAGTACCTGTGACGTCCGACGCGCCCGCCGCGCAGCAGGCCTCGGCACCGGAGCCTTCCGAGCCCGACGCCGATGCTGCCGACGACGCTGCCGATGCCCTTGCATTGGCCGTTGCCGAGTCGTTTTGACCCGCAAGGCCCCATCCCCGGGGCCTTGTCTTCTCTTCGTCAGCAGGAGACCTTCATGATCACCATCCCCGGCCAACTGGCCATCAAGACCATCCACGGCAGGAACGGCGACTTCAACGTCGGCCGCCTGGCGACCTCGATCGGCGAGTTCGTCGTGAAGAACGCCGAACTCGATCAGTACCGCGAGGGCAAGTACGACGGTGATTTCGCCATCGTCGAGATTCGCCCCTCCACGTACAACGCCAACGGCCGCATGGTCATCGAGATCCGTGCCCATCTGGGCGGGATGACGCTGTCCAACATCGACGCCCTGAGCCGCGACGAGGCCCGCCGGCTGAGTCCGCAGGAAGTCGATCCGATCGACGAGGAGGCGCAGGCGCCCGCGCCGGCAACGCCCCCGGCCAAGCTGAAGGCGAAGCCACGCAGTCCGCGCGATCCCCTGGTCGATACCACGCCGTTCGGCAGCGAACCGGCTCCCGTGTCCGCTGCGGCCTCGGCCGAGGCAGACGACGGGGCGCTGTTTGGTGCCTTGTGGCCGCTGGGCGAGACCGTGAAGCTCGATGCGACCGTGGATCGTCGTGTGCTGCGTCAGCAGCGCGACCGTCTCGACAAGCTCGGCTACGAGTTCGCTCCGTTGTCCCAGGACTGGCACCTCAAAGCTGCCTGATTCATCCGCCGCCTTGCGCGGCATACCGCCACCCGCCGGGGTTCTCCCCCGACGGGGAGGGCTCCGGCCATTTCTTCAAGGAGACCCTCATGGGCTGGACCTTCGTTCGTCAGACGCGCGATCAGTTGATCCGCGAGCTGCTCGCTCCGCAGGCGCCCGAACGCGCCTGCTGCGAAGTCATCGACCACACGCTGGACGGCGACGTTCTGTGGACCGTGGTTCGCGTCACCGCCAGGCAGGCGGGCGTCATGGGCCTCGCGGCCGGTGAGTCCGTCTGCTACATCGGCTGCCATCTGCTGGAAAGTTCGGGCGGCGATTGGGGCTACAAGTCCCTCGATGAGTCCGTGCATCCGTACTACTACTCGTGCCCGCTGCGCTATCTCGACATGGCGCCGGTGCAAAGCTCCGAGTGGCGCGAGCGGGTTCACCGCTTCCACGCGGGACGCGCTGTCTAGCGGCACGCATCTTCCTTCACCCAACCGGGGCGAGCACGGCCCCGCGGGCTGTGGTTGCTCCTTCTTTTCCAAGAGGACATCACCATGCCTGCACCTTCTTCCGCGAAACCGCTGTACCGCATCGACGAATGCCCCGACCTCATGGCCGACGCTTGCGTCGGTGACGAGCAGGGCAATCTCGTCTTTCTCTCGATCTGGGCGCGCGACACCGCCGTTCAGGAGTTCCTCGCCCGCCTGACCCTCGGCCGGGATGAACAGGGGCTGGACCAGTTCCACGTCATCACCGAGCAGGGCGCATCCATCCCGGTCTTCGTCGGCAACGTCGAGAACCTGGAAAAGCGCATCACCCGTGCCTATCGGCGAACGCTGTTCGGTTCGCTGACGAATGTGTGGCTGTTCGATCGTCGCTGCGTGAAGCCAGACAAGGCCAACGCCAGCGCGCTGGCGCTTCTGCCCAGGGATTCCGCTCACCGGCTCGACCGGCTGTGGACGCTGGTGCAGGACACCTGCCCGCTGCCACTGCTCGACCACTGGCGCGACACCGTGCTGGCGCTGTTGCAGACACGGCGGATGCTGACCGGTCTTCCCTTGGCCCTCGGGCCGCTGGAAGGCCATCGGCTGGCCCTCGATGTCCCGGCGCTGACGAAGGCATTGGGCGAACTGATCCGCAACGGCACCCTCGGCGCCACGCAGTACGAACTGGCCGCGAACGCACCGCTTCGGCGTGTGGCGTGAGCCATCCCCACGGGCATGCGCGCCGCGCGTGCCCGCCTTCCCTCATCCATCACCAGGAGAAATCCATGGCACTCATGTTTCCGCGCCTCGCGCGCAATTTCATCCGTAACGGCTACTTCCCCACCGACGAGCCGACGCTGGAGCGGGCCTTGTCCGCACTGGCCCCGTCTCCCGGCGCCATGTCCATCCTCGATCCCTGCGCCGGCGAAGGCGTGGCGATCGCCGAAGCCGCCCACGCCCTCGGGCGCGAGCAGGTCATGGCCTTCGCCGTCGAGTACGACGCCGAGCGAGCCCGCCACGCACGGCAACTGGTCGATCACTGCATCCACGGCGACCTGATGGACACACTGATCTCGCGCCAGTCCTTCGGGCTGCTGTGGCTGAACCCGCCGTATGGCGACCTGAGCAAGGACGTGAACGGCAACATCGGCTATCAGGGCCAGGGCCGTGCGCGGCTGGAAAAGCTGTTCTATCAGCGCGCGCTGCCGCTGCTGCAGTACGGCGGCGTGCTGGTTTTCATCGTGCCGTCCTACGTGCTCGACCCCGAGTTGGTCGGATGGCTGACGCGCCACTTCGCCGACCTGCGCATCTACCGTGCGGTGGAAACGCAGTTCAAGCAGGTGGTGATCTTCGGTCGCCGGGTTCGCCAGCGCGACCAGGCGTCGGAGTCGGCCAATGCCGTGCGCGGTCTGCTGCTGCAGATCGGACAGGGCGACGCCGAAGCCGAGGAACTGCCGCTCGAATGGCCGTTCCTGCCGTACACCGTCCCTGCCAGCCCGGCCGAGCCGGAGCACTTCTATCGCGTGACGATGGAGCCCGAGCAGTTCGCCGATGAAGTCGGCCGGCTGCAAGGACTCTGGCCGGCGCTCGATACCCACCTGGGCGCCGCGCAGCAGTCGCTGCGTCCGCCCGCGCGGGCCTTGTCGCACTGGCATCTCGCCCTGGCCCTGGCCGCAGGCGCGATCTCCGGCGTGGTGACGTCCAAGACCGGTCGCGTGCTCGTCGTCAAAGGTGACACCCACAAGGAGAAGACGCTCCAGACGGAATACACCGAGCGCGACGACGGCTCCGTGGCCGAGACGCGCATCCTCACCGACAAGTTCGTGCCGGTCATTCGTGCATGGGACTTGACGCTGGGCTCGCCCACGTGGGGCGAAGTGCTGACCATCCGCTGATCGCTGTTCCCTGACGGTTCGCCGTCGCCTTCATCCACCCACCGGGGTCACGTTGCCCCCGATGGGGTGCCGTGGCCCCTTCTTCCGGAAGGAGAAACCACCATGGCACTCGCAATCCTCAACCTCGCGTCGCAAGCACGCTTTTCGCCCGGGCAGGTGGTCATGACCGCCGGCGTCGACGAGCTGGTCCGACAGGGCCGGCTCAATCCCAGCGCGTACCTGCGCCGCCATCTTCATGGCGACTGGGGCGACCTGAGCGACGACGATCGGCGATTGAACGACGCCGCGCTGAAGTCCGGCGAGGATCGTCTGTTCTCGTCCTACCAGGTCACGCACGACCTGAAGCTCTGGATCATCACCGAATGGGATCGCAGCGTCACCACGCTGCTGTTGCCCAGCGAATACTGATCCGCATCCAGCGGCCTCGCACCGCTTCTTTCTTCCCACCCAGGGGCATGTCACCGCCCCGTGGGGGAGGTGCATGCCCCATCTCCTTGGAGCATCACCATGTCCCTCGATCTCGAAACCGTTCCCGAAACCGCTGTGCAGGGCGACCTGCTCGAAGCGGCCGCTTCACCTCTCACGCTCAGCCTGCAGGACTTCGTATCGGAGTTCGGCGACGAGCTGCTCGACTCGCTCAACCGCGCCAATCCACCGGTCTACACCGGCCAGGTGCGGGTGCATCGGCAACTGATCCTCGCCGCGCTCAAGCGCAAGCTGTTCCCGGCGCAAGCCGATGTGGTCCACGCCGTCACCGAGCTGTTGGTCGATCGCGGCGAACGCGCCGCGATCGTCAATGGCGAGATGGGCTGCGGCAAGACGACGGTGGGTATTGCCACCGCCGCCGTGCTCAACGCCGAAGGCTACCGCCGTACCCTGGTTCTGTCTCCGCCGCATCTGGTCTACAAGTGGCGGCGCGAGATCCAGGAGACGGTGGCCGGTGCCAAGGTCTGGGTGCTCAATGGCCCGGACACGCTGGTCAAGCTGCTGAAACTGCGCGAGCAGTTGGGCGTGCCGGCCCAGGGCCAGGAGTTCTTCGTCCTGGGCCGCGTGCGGATGCGGATGGGGTTCCACTGGAAGCCTGTCCTCGTTCGGCGGCGCACGCCTCACGGCGACGTGGGGGCCTGCCCGGATTGCGGGCATGTCATCACCGACCTCGACGGCGAGCCGATCAACCCGGTCGAGCTGGAAGCCGCGGAGTACCGCCGCAAGTGCAGCCACTGCCGTGCACCGCTGTGGTCGTTGATCCGTCCCAGAGGCCTGTCCGCCAGCGACCAGTCCTCGACCGTGCTCAAGGCACTGAAGCGTATTCCAACCATCGGGGAAGTCACCGCGCAGAAGCTGATGCAGAAGTTCGGCGACGCCTTCCTCGCGTCGATGCTCGGGGACAACATCCACGAGTTCATCAACCTGATGGATGGCAACGGCGAGCTGGTCTTCTCGGATCGGCAAGCCCACCGGATGGAACGTGCGATGGCCAACATGGAGTTCGGCTTCGGCGAAGGCGGCTACCAGCCGTCCGAGTTCATCAAGAGACAGCTTCCCCAAGGCACGTTCGACCTGCTCATCGCCGACGAGGCGCACGAGTACAAGAACGGCGGCTCCGCACAGGGCCAGGCCATGGGGGTGTTGGCGGCCAAGGCGCGCAAGACGCTGCTGCTCACCGGCACACTGATGGGCGGCTACGGCGACGACCTGTTCGTGCGACGTGAAGTCGCTTGATTCATTGCTTCACCGCTTCGGCGGCAGGAAGCCTGATGTTCCGTCATCAGTAGCCTATCGGTGCATGCGTGGTTGGTAACGACTGCGTGTGAAGCCACCGAGACAATGTAGACCGGCGCAAGCCAAGGGAAGGCCGCGAGGCTGACCCTGCTACTGCGAGCATCAACGCGGTTGGGTCGCTAGGCTGGTTGGTATGGTTAACGCAAGTGAAGTGCTGATAAACGTCGTCACGTCTGATAGAGCCAAAGATGCTGACAGGCTCTTTCCCAAAATGGGGCTGTAGCTGGACATCCCTTTGAATAGTGGGGATGCACGGACATTCATAGCTACCGGCGAAAAGGCACAACCTAATCCGACCTTGTGAATCAAGTGAAACACGGTAAGCCCGTATCTCTGCCCCTCGGGGCAGGCAGACCGCAAGGAATGCTGTTGGAGGTGCGGGTAGAGGAATGTGGAGAAAGCGAATGCCGCTCTGTAATGGGGCGGATAGGGATTGAGCCGCAAGGCGACATCATCCCGCGCGAAAGCGAGCAGACTTCCACTTGGTCTTTCTCTACGAGAAAACTTGTCCAACCTTCTTCAAGAGGGAATTGCAGATGACTACGCAAGAAATTGCTTGCGCGGGTGCGCCCTCACGCGAATCGGTCACATGGCACAGCATCGACTGGGCCAAGTGTCACCGTGAAGTGCGAAGGCTCCAAGCGCGTATCGTAAAGGCAACGCGGGAAGGGAAACACGGCAGGGTGAAAGCCTTGCAGTGGATTCTGACCCACTCGTTCAGCGGCAAAGCTTTGGCCGTCAGACGAGTCACCGAGAACCAAGGCAAAAGAACTCCGGGCGTGGATGGCATCACGTGGTCCACACCGGAGGCCAAGTCTCAAGCGGTCCAATCGCTGCGGCGGCACGGTTACAAGCCAATGCCGTTGAGGCGAATCTACATCCCAAAGTCGAATGGCAAATTGCGGCCACTCGGGATTCCGACGATGAAGGATCGGGCAATGCAGGCGCTGCACTTGCTTGCGCTCGAACCGGTCTCGGAAACGACGGGCGACCTGAACTCCTATGGGTTCCGTCCCGCTCGTTCCACGGCGGATGCGATCGAGCAATGCTTCGCTTTGCTGGCAAAGAAAGATCGTGCTCAGTGGGTCTTTGAGGCAGACATCAAAGGCTGCTTCGACAACATCAGTCACGACTGGCTGTCCGAGAACGTCTCGATGGACTCGGCAGTGTTACGGAAGTGGCTGAAAGCGGGATACCTCGAAAGCAACGCTCTTTATCGAACGGAAGCGGGAACACCGCAAGGTGGCATCATCTCGCCAACGCTGGCAAACCTGGCCCTCGATGGGCTTGAACCGATGCTTCTTCGGCGGTACTTGAAGAAGAATTGGAACAAGCAGAAGGTCAACATCGTCCGGTACGCAGACGACTTCATCATCACCGGCGCAACGAAAGAAGTGCTGGAGAACGAGGTCCGTCCAATGGTCGAGGAATTCCTGGCTGCACGGGGGCTCACGCTCTCGCCAGAGAAGACCAAGATCACGCACATCGACGATGGGTTTGATTTCCTCGGATTTAACGTACGCAAGTACGACGGCAAGCTTCTCATCAAGCCATCCAAGAAGAACGTCTCGGCGTTCCTTGGCAAAGTCCGGGAGTTCGTAAAGGGCAATAAGGCACTCCGCCAAGACAAACTGGTGAAGGCGCTCAACCCGATGATTCAGGGGTGGGCGAATTACCATCGGCACGTCGTGGCACGCCGCACTTTCGAGCGCGTCAGGATGGAGATTTGGCAATGTTTGTGGCAGTGGGCAAGACGACGCCACCCGAACAAGGGAGCGCAGTGGGTACGGAAGAAGTATTTCCAGACCGACGGCTTCCGCGGATGGGTGTTCGCGATGGACACCGGGGAACGGCTCAGCAATGGGAAACCAAAGCTGACCGCACTTCGGGACATTTGCGATACGAAGATTCGTCGGCACCGCAAGATCAAGGCTGATGCCAATCCGTTCGACCCGCAGTGGGAAACCTACTTTGAGCAGAGGTTCGGCTTCAAGTTAAAGGACTCGCTGCAAGGGCGGAAGAAGCTCATTCGGCTTTGGATGGAACAGGGCGGTAGGTGCCCGGTTTGTAGTCAACCCATCACCGAAATCAGCGGGTGGCATGTCCATCATCTGGTCAGGCGGGTAGACGGCGGACCGGACATCAACTCCAACCTGGTCATGGTGCATCCGAACTGTCATAACCAGATTCACGTCAATGGTCTCAAGGTGGTGAAGCCGGTTCGCGAAAGCGGGCTTTGAAAGGCTTGAGCCGTATGAGGGGAAACTCTCACGTACGGTTCTTAGGGGGGGATGGGCCAGCAATGGCCTGTCCCTACCCGACCACCTGCTGTTCCGAGCCCTTCCGGGGCGGATGATCGAAGACGGCTACCGGCCGACGAAGAGCGGCAGCATGACGTCGGCCGCGATGGCGTTCATGCGCGACCACGGTGTCTTGAAGGACATCTATTCCGAGAGCACCGGCACGGCGCACAAGACGGCCAAGGGCACCAAGGTATCGGTGCGCACGGTCAAGGCGCCGGGCTTCGGCCCGAAGGGCGTGCTGCGTTGCGTTCTGCCGTTCACGGTCTTCCTCAAGTTGAAGGACATCGGCGGCAATGTGCTGCCGCCCTACGACGAGGAGTTCCGCGAAGTCGCGATGGACACGGCGCAGGCCGCGGCCTACCGCGATCTGGCGGGTCGCCTGACCCAGGAGCTGAAACAGGCCCTGGCGAAGCGCGACACGACGCTGCTCGGTGTGGTCCTCAACGTGCTGCTGGCCTGGCCGGACTGCTGCTTCCGGTCGGAAACGGTGGTGCATCCGCGCACGCGCAACACCTTGGCGTTCGTGCCGGCTCAGTTCAACGAGCTGGAGGTGATGCCCAAGGAGCGCGAGCTGATCGAGATCTGCAAGCAGGAGAAGGCGGAAGGACGCAAGACCCTGGTCTATTCGGTCTACACCGGCACGCGCGACACCACGTCGCGTTTGAAGGTGCTGCTGGAGCAGGAAGGCTTCAAGGTGGCGGTGCTGCGCGCGAGCGTGGATGCCTCCCGCCGCGAGGACTGGATCGCCGAGCAGTTGGACCGTGGCATCGACGTGCTCATCACCAATCCCGAACTGGTGAAAACCGGCCTGGATCTGCTGGAGTTCCCGACCATCGTGTTCCTTCAGAGCGGGTACAACGTGTATTCGCTGCAGCAGGCCGCCCGGCGCTCCTGGCGCATCGGCCAGAAGCAGCCGGTGCGCGTGATCTACCTCGGCTACGCCAACTCCTCGCAGATGACCTGCCTGGGGTTGATGGCCCGGAAGATCATGGTGTCGCAAAGCACGTCGGGCGACGTGCCGGAGTCCGGGCTCGATGTCCTGAACCAGGACGGTGATTCCGTCGAGGTGGCATTGGCACGACAGCTCGTGGCGGCATGATCCATGCGTTGCATGCCGGCGGCCCTATGGTCGCCGGCATTTTTCCTGGCAAATCGGGAGCCGATGGATTCGCTTTGTTTGCTGCGGCAGAGGGCCGGCGCGGCGATGGTGATGGCTCGTTGTTTCAGGACACCGATCCATGTGCCCATCCCGCCAGCCCTTCCGTATCGCCGGACGCAGCCATCTGATCCGTTTGCCCGGCTTGCTCCTGGCCGCCATGGCCAGCGGCTGCGCGATGACGAACGCCATGCCACCGACGCCCGCATCCGAAGCCATCGACATCGCGCCCGAAGCCGTGACGGAGTTCGTGCCGGTGACACGATATGGCCGCTATACCCTGGTCGAACTCGCGCCGACGGCGGCCCAGCACGACCTGTTGCTGCAAGTGGTGGATGTGGTTATCCCCGGCACGCTGGGCGCCACCGTCGGGGATGCCCTCCGGCACCTCGTCCTGCGTTCCGGCTACCGGCTGTGCGATGAGCAGTCCGCCGATCTGTTGGCCTTGCCGCTGCCGGCGGCTCACTACCGGCTCGGCCCGCTCCTGCTGCGCGATGCGCTCTTGACCCTGGCCGGCCCCGCCTGGGATCTGCAGGTCGACGACGGTGAGCGGAAGGTGTGCTTCATCCGCAGCCTCAGGGAAGCTCGTACGCCGCACGAGCCCAAGCCACCGGAAATCAACCGTTCGGCTGAGCCCGCTCCGCTGATCCAGGAGGTTGCGCCATGACCATCCGGGACTCGGCGACGGGCCAGCGCACGATGCTGCTGCGGGTCGCGGCCGCAACCTGGTTGTTGCTCGTCAGCGCGGTGGTGCTGGTGGATCACATGGCCTTGTCCGGGCTGGCTGAACGGACCCAGGCCTTCGCGCCCACCGCGCAGGTGTCCCTGCTCGAATCCCGACTGGACGGCCTCTCGCATCGGATCGAACAACGCCATACTCAGCCCGCTGCCTTGCCGCAGGCGCGCTACGAAGAGGACACCAAGGCATTGGACCAGCGGCTGGCGGCGATCGAGCTGGCGCAGGCCCATTACGCCGCCACCGATGCGCTGCACGCATTGGAAACCCGCGTCACGCGACTGGAAGCCCGCCCGGTCTCGCGCCAGCCCAAGCTGCCCGCACCACGGCCATCCCAACCTGTGGCGGTCCAACCCAAGCCTGTTGAGCCTTCATTCCGCCTGATCGGAGTGGAACTGCGTGCGGGAGAACAGTTCGTGTCGGTGATGCCTGCCGATGGCACCGGGCTGGCCGATGTCCGCCTGCTGCGCGCCGGCGAGTCGGAGGGCGGCTGGCGGCTGGACGGCATCGAGCGCGATGGCGCCGTCTTCCGGCAGGGTGACGAGATCCGCAGGCTGCCCATCCCTCCCCGATAAGGAGGCCCACACCGATGGTCCCGCGCCACTTGACCCCGCCGTTGCTGGCCGCGTTGCTGGCCGCCTCCGCCATGCAGGCGGCGCTCGCGCAGCCCACCGGCGCAACCACCGTGGCCAGGACGGCGCCGAGCCGCGAAGCGCCTGCGGCCATCGCTCGCAGCGACGAACAGCGGGCGCAGGACTGGGGGCTGCGCACGGACGAATGGACGCGCTATCGCGAGTTGATGCAGGGGCCGCTGGGCGTCTACTCGCCCAGCCTCGACCCGCTCACGGCCCTCGGCATCGAGGCACGTTCCGACGAGGAGCGCCGCCGCTACGCGGAACTGCAGGTTCGGGCCGAAGCCCGGCGGGTCGAGAAGACGCTGGCCTACCAGCGTGCCTACGACGCCGCCTGGCAACGGATCGCGCCGGGCATGGCGCGGGTCAACCTGCCCGGTGCCAAGCCGACCGGCGCGGGCACCACCATCGCATCGGGCACCGACCGAACCGCCGTCTTCGTGAAGGACGGCTGTACCGCCTGCGACCAGGCCGTGCAGCGGCTGCAAGCGTCGGGCGTCGAGTTCGATGTCTATGTCGTCGGCAGTCGCACCGACGACGCGCGCATTCGTGAATGGGCACGCCGGGCCCGTATCGACCCGGCGAAGGTGCGCGCACGGCACATCACCCTCAACCACGACGGTGGCCGCTGGCTGTCCCTCGGCCTGCAGGGCGAACTGCCCGCCGTCGTGCGCCAGGTCGGCGGCCAATGGCAGCGGCAGTAGGCCTCGCGCGTCTCGCGCTCCTGCTGCTGGCTTGCTGGCCACTCGGCCAGGCGAAGGCCGGGGAGGTTCCGCCGCCGGCCTACCAGTTCGCGGCACAGCGTGCGGGCATTCCGGCGGCGGTGTTGTACGCGGTGGCTTTGCAGGAGAGTGGCACCCGGTACCACGACCGCCTCGTGCCCTGGCCCTGGACGCTCAACGTGGCCGGGGCATCGCATCGGTTCGCCACCCGTACCGAGGCCTGCGCCGGCCTGCACCAGGCATTGCGCGACGTGCCGCGCACCCGCATCGACGCCGGCCTGGGCCAGATCAACCTGGGCTACCAGCGTCACCGCTACGACCACCCCTGCGAACTGCTCGATCCCTATCGGAACCTGGCGCTGGCCGCGCAGATCCTGCGCGAGCAGCACGTGCCTGGCCAGGACTGGCTGATCACGATCGGCCGCTACCACCGTCCCGCTGGTGGCGCACCCGCTGCGCGCTACCGCCAAAGCGTTGGACGCCACCTGGCCCGCGTACTGGGCGAGCCAGCGCGGGGCGCGGATACCCGGAGAACCCTGCCATGAAGCCTCGAATCTTCCGTCCGGTTGTGCGGTGGCTGATCGGCTTGCTGCCGCTCGTGTCCGTACCAGCCGCCTTCGCACAATCGCCGCCCTTGATCGTCGTCGAGGATCGCGGCGGTGCCTCCGCGCTGCCTTACTACCAGGCCTTGGACCTGCAACCGCGCACCGGAAGCAGGCCATCTTCCAGGATCGAGATGCCACGCCTGCCCGAAGGGCCTTCTGGCGAGGCGGCCATGCTGCCGGTGCGCTCGGCCCATTTGACCCCTGGCGATGTGGCTCCCCGAGCGATCCAGGCGCCGGGGCTCACGCCGATGTTCCTGGTTGGTGATGACCCGCGCTCCCATGCCTGGCTGCGCCAGCGTGCCCCGGCGCTGCGCGAGTTCGGAGCCGTGGGGTTGGTGGTCCAGGTCGAGTCACCGCAGGCACTTGCGGCACTGCGTGCCCTGGCGCCCGGGCTGATGCTGGCGCCGGCGTCCGGGGACGAACTGGCCGGGCGCCTGGGGCTGCGCCACTACCCGGTACTGGTGACCGCCACCGGCATCGAACAGTGAGAACTGCCCGATGGCCCAGCCGCACGCCGTCGAAGTCCTGCTGCGGCCAGCGGTGGAGCTATACACCGTTGCCGTATGCGCAGGCGCCGCGATGGTGTGCGTGGTGGCACCGTGGTCGCTCGCGTTGAATCCGGTACTCGGCCTCGGCAGCGCGCTGGCCTTCCTGGCCTTCGGCGCGATTCGCCTGCGCGACGCCTGGGCCATCCTGCGCTATCGCCGCCACATCCGTCGTCTGCCACGCTACGTGATGACGAGTCGCGACGTACCAGTGAGCCAGTACCGCTTGTTCGTTGGGCGTGGCTTCCGCTGGGAACAACGACACACCCATCGGCTGACGCAGACCTACAAGCCCGAGTTCCGGCGCTACGCCGAACCGACGACGTTCTACCGCCTGGCGCGCCGCCTGGAGGAGCGGCTGGAGTTCGCGCCGCCGCCGCTGCCCAGGCTGGCGCGGGCATTGGCCTGGGACAGCCCGCTCAACCCGGTCCGGCCGCTGCCGCCAGTGGGTGGCATGCCGCGCCTGCATGGCATAGAGCCGCACGAAACCGACGTCACCCTGCCGCTGGGCGAGCGTGTGGGCCACACCCTGGTGCTCGGTACCACGCGCGTGGGCAAGACGCGCCTGGCCGAACTGTTCATCACCCAGGACATCCGCCGCAAGGTCCATGGCGAGCACGAGGTGGTGATCGTCTTCGACCCCAAGGGCGATGCCGACCTGCTCAAGCGCATGTATGTCGAGGCCAGGCGCGCCGGACGCGAGGGCGAGATGTACGTGTTCCACCTGGGCTGGCCCGACATCTCGGCACGCTACAACGCCGTGGGCCGGTTCGGGCGCATCTCGGAAGTCGCCACCCGCATTGCGGGGCAGCTTTCCGGCGAAGGCAACAGCGCCGCGTTCCGCGAGTTCGCCTGGCGCTTCGTCAACATCATCGCGCGCGCCCTGGTGGAACTGGGGCAGCGGCCAGACTACCTGCTGATCCAGCGCCACGTCGTCAACATCGACGCGCTGTTCATCGAGTACGCCCAGCACTTCTTCGCCCGAACCGAGCCCAAGGCCTGGGAGGTGATCGTCCAACTCGAAGGACGACTCAACGACAAGACCATCCCGCGCCACATGGTCGGGCGAGAGAAGCGGGTGGTGGCACTGGAGCAGTACCTGTCGCAGACGCGAACCTACGACGCGGTGCTCGACGGCCTGCGCTCCGCGGTGCGCTACGACCGCACCTACTTCGACAAGATCGTCGCTTCGCTGTTGCCGCTGCTGGAGAAGCTCACCACCGGCAAGATCGCGCAACTGCTCGCGCCGAACTATTCCGACCTGTCCGACCCGCGCCCGATCTTCGACTGGATGCAGGTCATCAGGAAGCGGGCCGTGGTCTATGTGGGGCTGGATGCGCTGTCCGACGCCGAAGTGGCGGCGGCCGTCGGCAACAGCATGTTCAGCGACCTGGTGTCCGTGGCGGGGCACATCTACAAGCACGGCATCGACGATGGCCTGCCAGGGGCATCGGCCAATGCCAAGGTCGCCATCAACGTTCATGCGGATGAGTTCAACGAACTGATGGGCGATGAGTTCATCCCGCTCATCAACAAGGGTGGCGGTGCGGGCATGCAGGTCACGGCCTATACGCAGACGCTCTCGGACATCGAGGCGCGCATCGGCAATCGCGCCAAGGCCGGCCAGGTCATCGGCAACTTCAACAACCTGTTCATGCTGCGGGTGCGCGAGACCGCCACCGCCGAACTGCTGACACGACAACTGCCGAAGGTGGCCGAGTCGGTACGTTCGTCCCGGGCTTTGGTGTGAGCATCGCAGCCGCTGTCAAGGCATCGTGCTCGGCCTACCCGTTCTTCGAGCGAACGATCGTCAGGACCTCAATGGGTGAGGACATTGAGCTGATCGACGGGGGGTATTGCGCAAACAACCCGACGCTGTACGCGATCGCCGATGCGGTCCAGGCGCTTCGGAGAGATCGCAAGGACATCCGGCTTGTGAGCGTTGGCGTGGGCATGTACCCCGACCCGAAGCCGAGCCTGTTGATGTGGCTGGCGAAAAGGTATCTCGTCAGCGTCCAGTTGCTGCAGAAGACCCTGGAGATCAACACGCAGTCGATGGACCAGCTGCGGCAGGTTCTGTTCCATGACGTACCGACCATCCGGATCAACGACTCCTACGTCACGCCTGAAATGGCGACCGATCTGCTAGAGCACGACCTCAAGAAGCTGGGTGTCTTGTTTCAGCGAGGACGGGAGTCGTTCGCGTCGCGGGAGAAGCAGCTTCGCGAGTATTTGATATAGCCGGGGGAAGAAGATGCCGATTCCAGAATCGCAGCTCGAAACGTGGTCCCACCAGGGATCGATCACCCAGTCGAGCAGCACTTACAACACGATCAAGAGCGTCCTGGAGGACAGCACCACGCCGTATGCTGGCAGGAACTTCAAAGTGTTCCTTCAAGGCTCGTACGGTAACGACACGAATATCTACGCCGAGAGCGACGTGGATATCGTCATACGGCTCGACGACTGCTTTCACAGCGATCTCGAATCTCTGTCCGATGACGAAAAATCGGCCTACAAGCAGGCATTCAGCGACGCGACCTACACACATGCCGACTTCAAGCGGGACGTACTGTCGGTGCTTGAGGGGCAATACGGCTCGGCCGTGAAAGCCGGCGACAAGGCGATCGCCATCGACGCGAGCGGCTCGCGGCGCAAGTCGGACGTGATTGTTGCGACGCAATTCCGGCGCTACTTCAAGTTCCGGTCAGCGAGTGACTCTGAGTACGTCGAAGGCATTTGCTTTTTCAACTCTGCCGGCGAGCGAATCGCGAACTACCCAAAGCAGCACTCGGCGAACCTGACGGCGAAACATCAGGCCTCTTCGCAGTGGCTCAAACCTATGGCCCGGGTGTTCAAGAACATGCGCAGCCGGATGGTCGAAGACGGCCTGATTAAGGCCGGTATCGCGCCTTCGTACTACATCGAAGGCTTGCTGTACAACGTGCCGAACGAGAAGCTCACCACCAGCTATCAGGACTGCGTGGTCAACACCTTGAATTGGTATCGGCAGGAGGCCTCGAAAACCGACCTCGTGTGTGCCAACGAGCAGTACTACCTGCTGCGAGATGGTTACCACACGTGCTGGCGACAGGCGGCCTGTGATGCGTTCATCGAGGCGGCGGTAAAGCTTTGGAACGACTGGTAGTCAAAGGATTGGCTTAACAGGCAAGCATCACATCTGAAATACGGTTGACCACCGGTTCCGTTTGATTGCGGCGCGAGCCGAGCAAGGGACACAGCATCAAGGCCATTCGCTTCACTTGGGAATGGCACGATGGGACAGACCAACCGCCGCACATCCGCATGGCCTTCGCTGGCCGTGCTGTTGGCCGTGTTGCTTTCGGCCGGGCAACCCGCCACCGCGGCAGGCGATGCCATCGAACGCGAGCAGCTTGCGGCCTTGGTTCGCCAGATCGACCTGATTGACCGCCAGGCCGAGCACGCCGCCCATACCGCTTCGCAGCAGCGCGCCCGCTGCCACTTCGACCATGCCCGCCTGCGCGAGGACCTCCAGCGCGTTCGGACGGGCATCCAGGACTACCTGACGCCGCCGCGAGCCCAGCCGCGCGATCCGGTCGAGCTGTCCGGTGACTACCGCCAGTCCAGCCCGCTCTCCGACCAGGAGGCACCCCAATGAACGCCGCCCAGGTCAGTGCCTTCCAGGCCAATGGCGGCTTCGCCCCCGCCGCCGTGGCCACGGTGGTGCTCGGCCTCGTGTTCGCCGTCCTGCTCCTGTGGGGCGTGTGGGCCATGCGTACCGCCTACACCGGGTGGGCCGAGCAGCGCCTGTCCCAGCGCCAGTTCCTGGGTGTCGTCGTGCGCTTCGTTGCGATGTACCTGGTGCTGACCTATTTCCTCCTGTCCTGACCACCACGAAAGGCCCTACCGCCATGAAGACCCATCCGACTCCCCATCGCGTTGCCACCACCATCCTCGCGCCATTGATGCTGATGGGCTTGCCATTGGCGGCCCGGGCGCAGGGCCTGCCGACCATCGAGGACCCCTCGCGCGGCCAGGGCAGCGGCATCATGCAGACGCTGCAGAACTACGGCTACGACATCGTGCTGCTGATCGCGCTCCTCGTGGTCGCCTCGATGTTCGTCGGTGTGTGCTACCACGCCTATACGCGCTACTCGGAAATCCATACCGGTCGCGCCACCTGGGGCCAGTTCGGTCTCACCGTGGCCGTGGGTGCGATCCTGCTGGTGGTCGGCATCTGGCTGCTGACCAAGGCCACCGGCGTGCTCTGAGCGGCGATGGCTGCCTTGAACGATATCGCGCGTGACGGGTTGGTGACCTTCCTGCCGCACAGGCTGAACCGCCAGCCCGTGGTGGTGAGGGGCCTGACCGCCGACGAACTTTGGATCTGCGCCGGTCTGTCCGCGGTGGCGGGGTTCATCGCCGGCGTGCCGCTGGCTTGGGCCACGCACAGCGTCGCCATGGTGCCGACCCTGATCGTGGCCGGCGTGGCGGCTGGCGTGTTCGGTGGTGGCGGCTTCCTGCGCCGGCAGAAGCGCGGCCGCCCGGACATCTGGCTGTACCGGCAACTGCAGTGGCGCCTGGCGCTGCGCCATCCGCTGGCAGCGTCCTGGCTCGGTGGGCACCGTCTCATCACGCGGTCTGGGTACTGGACCACCCGGCGCTCACGCGGAGCTGCCGCCTCATGAGCCGTTTCAGGAATGAAGTCCATCACCTGCAGGCCCATGTGCGCACGCTGCGCCTGGGCGCCGGTGCGTTGTTCGTGGTGGCGCTGCTGCTCGGTTTCGGCTGGTGGAGTGCGCCGAGGCAACTGACGATCCACGTGCCCCCCGATCTGCGCTCGGGCAGCACCCGCGCCTGGTGGGATGTGCCGCCCGAGAATGTCTATGCGTTCGCCTTCTACGTCTGGCAGCAGGTACAACGTTGGCCGACGGATGGCGAACAGGACTACCCGCGCAACCTCCACGCGCTGTCGGCCTATTTCACACCGGCCTGCCAGGCCTTCCTGCGCCAGGACTACGAGCACCGGCGCAGCAGTGGCGAACTGCGCCAGCGGGTGCGCGGCATCTACGAGATTCCGGGGCGCGGCTTTGGCGACAACCCCACGATGCGGGTAAAGACGGTTTCCAGCCGCGACTGGATCGTCACACTCGATGTCAGCGCGGACGAGTACTACGGCGCCGAGCAGGTCAAGCGGGCCTTGGTGCGCTATCCGCTGAAAGTGGTGCGGCTGGACGTCGATCCCCAGCACAACCCCTTCGGCCTTGCGCTGGACTGCTATGACGGCGCGCCGCAGCGCATCGAGGCACCGTCGCCGGCAGTGCCTCCGTCTGGCACGCCCGACGGCGGCCTTTCGCAGGGAAGCAACCCATGAAACACCACGTCTTCACCATCGTGGCGAGCCTGGCCCTTGGCTTCGGCCTGGTGCCGGACAGCCATGCCATCGAGATCCTGCGCTGGCAGCGGCTGCCGCTGGCCGTCCCGCTGGTCGTCGGCCAGGAGCGCGTGATGTTCATCGACCGCAACGTGCGTGTCGGCCTGCCCCCGAGCCTGGGCGAGCGGCTGCGCGTGCAGAGCGCGGGTGGAGCCATCTACCTGCGCGCCAGCGAGGCCATCGCGCCGACGCGGCTGCAACTGCAGGACGTGGAATCCGGCGCCATCGTGCTGGTCGACATCGCAGCCACGGACGCCGGGAAAGGCGAGCCGCCGCTGGAGCCTGTACGCATCGTCCTGCAGGACGCCGCCGAGGATGCCAGCGGTGACACTGCCGCCGGTCCGACCCAAGCAGCGCAACCCGGCAGGCGTCGGCAGACGCCGATAACCGTTGTCCTGACGCGCTACGCGGCGCAGAACCTTTACGCACCGCTGCGCACCGTCGAGCCCGTGGCCGACATCGGGCGCGTGCCGCTGCGGCGCCCGCTCGCGCTGGACACACTGCTGCCAACGCTGCCGCTCAAGGCGCGGGCACTGGCGGCCTGGCGACTCGAAGACCAGTGGGTCACCGCCGTGCGCCTGACCAACACCTCGCCTCACCGTATCGATCTCGATCCAAGGGCGCTGCAAGGCGACTTCGTGGCCGCGACCTTCCAGCATCCCGACCTGGGGCCTGCGGGCGCTTCGACCGACACCACGGTGGTCTATCTGGTCACGCGCGGCCGTGGCCTGGCCGAGTCCCTGATGCCGGTGCTCGGCCCCATCGATGCCGGCACGAACTTGCCGCCGGCCGCCGCTGCGGGGAGGACGTCAGATGAGGAGTAATCCCCTGTTGAAGTGGCTGCTGATTCCGATGGCATTGTTGCTGGTGTTCGTCGGTGCCAGGCTGTTCTCAGGCAGTGACGCTGCACCTGGCAAGCAGGATGTCCCGGGGCAGCTCACTCCCGAGGAAATGAAGGCGCTCGGCATCGCGGGCGACACCCCGCGCGATACCGTCGCCACCCTGGTCGCGCAGGTCAAGCAGCTCCGCACCGAGCTGCAGACCGCGCTGAGCGACAACCGCCAGCACAAGGCCGAGAACGAGCGCCTGCGTACCCGCGAGGGTGCGATCGACCAGCGCATCCAGAACGCCCTCGACAGCGAACGCCGCCGCCTGGAACAGGAGCGAACCCAGGCCGCCAGCGACCGGCAGCACACGCAAGGGCTGATGCAGGAATTGCAGCGCCGCCTGGACGGGTTGTCCGGCAAGGGCGATGTCGCCGACCTGCCGATCGGCCTTGGGCTGGACGGGCATGACGGCGGACCGCTCAAGGATGGCAGCATGCGCTGGATCGAACCGGCTGACGCCCGGCCCGATCCGAAGGGCGGTTCGAGCAGCCTGCGCTTGCCCGCCTTTCCCTCCAGCTTCGGCCCGGCCTCGCCGGAGCTGTCGGCTGCGGCGCAGGCCGTCAGCGACAGGACTGCGCAAGCCGTTGGCGGCACCGCCCAGGCGGTCTATACGGTGCCCGCCAATGCCACGCTGATGGGCTCGGTCGCCATGACCGCGCTGATCGGTCGCATTCCCATCGACGGCACCATCAACGACCCGTTTCCCTTCAAGGTGCTGATCGGGGCCGACAACCTGGCGGCCAACGGCATCGAGATTCCCGACGTGGCCGGTGCGGTGGTGAGCGGTACGGCCTCCGGCGACTGGACGCTCTCGTGCGTGCGTGGGCAGGTCCGTTCCATCACCTTCGTGTTCAGCGACGGCACCATCCGCACGGTGCCGGAGGACGACGGCAAGCGCAGTCGAAGCCAGAACAGCACCAGCCTGCTGGATGGCCTGGGCTGGATCAGCGATCCCTACGGCATCCCGTGCGTCTCGGGCGAGCGGCGCAGCAATGCCCAGCAGTACCTGGGATCGCAGGCGTTGATCACCGCGGCCGGCGCGGGCGCCGCCTCGCTCATCAAGTCCGACAACGGCAGCGTGGCCGTGGTCGCCAACAACAGCGGTTCGCTGGGCACGGTCGGCATTTCGGGCAACGAGGCCATGGGCCGCATCCTGGCCGGTGGCGTGCGCGACATGGCCAACTGGGTCAACAAACTCTACGGCCAGGCCTTCGCTGCGGTCTACGTGCAGCCGGGCGCCAGGGTGGCCGTGCACCTGGAGCAGCCGATCGCCATCGACCACGACGCCAAGGGGCGCCGGGTGAATCACCTCATGGGAGAAGCACATGCGTCGGACCTGGATTGACCGCCCCCTTGTCCTGCTCGCCGCCGCCGTTCTCGCAGGTTGTGCCACCAGCTCGGAAAAGCTGCTGCCCCGGGGCGAGCACACCATGCTGGACATCTGGCAGCACGAGACTGGCGGCTATAGCGGCGGCCAGGCCGGCCGCCTGCTGCTCGACGCACGCCAGGACCTGCACCGTCCGCTGACCGACGCTGACACCCTCGCGGCGCCCGCCCGGAACGCGGCCTACACCCGCACCGCAGCGAACGAGATCCAGCGACAGTTCCATCGACTGCCAAACCCCGATCTGGTCATGTACGTCTTTCCGCACCTGGCCGGTACCGACCCGGTACCGGTGCCCGGCTACAGCACCGTCTTCCCGCTCTACCAGCGCGTGCAGTACGCGATGCCCGGCGAGCGGCTGGAGGACTACTGATGGGCTGGCGACTGCCGTGGCCGCGTCGTCCGGCCCCCAGGCCAGGCCAGGCCGACACCGAGCCGGACGCCTGGACGCGACATGTCGCCCGCCTTGCCGCGCACGGCATTGAGGCACCTGGAGCCGCCCCTGGGCGGCATCATCGGCGACCCGCGACGCAGGCCGACCACGCGGCGCTCTACGACGTGGCGCCGTCCTTCGCCGACCTGCTGCCCTGGGTCGAGTACCTGCCAGCCACGAGGTGCATGCTGCTCGAAGATGGCCAATCGGTGGCGGCGTTCTTCGAGTTGCAGCCGATCGGTACCGAAGGGCGCGAGACCGCCTGGCTGTGGCAGGCCCGCGATGCCCTGGAGAACGCGCTGCAGGACTCCTTCGACGAACTGGACGAGAACCCGTGGGTGGTGCAGCTCTATGCGCAGGACGAAGCCTATTGGGACCACTACCTGCGCACGCTGGGGGCGTACCTGCATCCACGCGCGCAGGGCAGCGCGTTCAGTGAGTTCTATCTGCGCTTCTTCGGTCACCACCTGCGCGCGATCGCCAAGCCGGGCGGCCTGTTCGAGGACACCACGGTCACTCGCCTGCCGTGGCGCGGCCAGACCCGGCGCGTGCGCATGGTGGTTTATCGGCGCACCCCGGACGCAGCATCGGCCCGGCGGGGGCAATCGCCCGAGCAGGCCCTGGCGACGATTTGCGACCGCCTGGTCGGCGGCCTGGCGAATGCCGGCGTCAAGGCCCGGCGCCTTGGCGCGGCGGACATTCACGACTGGCTGCTGCGCTGGTTCAACCCGAATCCCGGCGCGCTGGGCAGCACGGCCGAAGACCGGGAACGCTTCTACGCGCTCGCCCGCTACCCGGAGGAACAGGAAGAGGGCGAGATCGAACTGGCCAGCGGCGACTTCGCGCAACGCCTGTTCTTCGGCCAGCCGCGCTCGGATGTCGCCCGCGGCCTGTGGTTCTTCGACGGCATGCCGCACCGGGCCATCGTCATGGATCGTCTGCGCTCGCCGCCCGCGACCGGACACGTGACCGGCGAGACGCGCAAGGGCGGCGATGCGATGAACGCGCTGTTCGACCAGATGCCCGAGGACACGGTGATGTGCCTGACCCTGGTCGCCACGCCGCAGGACGTGCTGGAGGCGCACCTCAACCACCTGGCCCGCAAGGCGGTCGGCGAGACGCTCGCCAGCGAGCAGGCGCGCCAAGACGTGCAGCAGGCCCGCGGCCTCATCGGCAGTGCGCACAAGCTGTACCGGGGTACGCTGGCGTTCTACCTGCGCGGCCGCGACATGGCGCAGCTCGACGCCCGCGGCCTGCAACTGGTCAATGTCATGCTCAATGCGGGCCTGCAGCCGGTGCGCGAAGAGGATGAGGTGGCGCCGCTCAACACCTACCTCCGCTGGCTGCCTTGTCTGTTCGACCCGGCGGCGGACAAGCGGCAGTGGTACACGCAACTGATGTTCGCGCAGCACGCGGCCAATCTGGCGCCGGTGTGGGGGCGCAGCCAGGGCACCGGCCATCCGGGCATTACCTTCTTCAACCGGGGCGGCGGCACGATCACCTTCGACCCACTGAACCGGCTCGACCGGCAGATGAACGCCCACCTGTTCCTCTTCGGTCCCACCGGTTCCGGCAAGAGCGCCACGCTGAACAACATCCTCAACCAGGTCACGGCGATCTACCGGCCCAGGTTGTTCATCGTCGAGGCCGGCAACAGCTTTGGCCTGTTCGGTGACTTCGCCGCTCGGCTGGGCCTGAGCGTGCATCGCGTGAAGCTGGCACCCGGCGCGGGCGTGAGCCTGGCGCCATTCGCCGATGCCTGGCGACTGGTCGATACACCGGGCCAGGTGCAGACGCTGGATGCCGACGCCCTGGACGAGGACGGCGACACCCATCAGGCCGACGACGGGGATGACCAGCGGGACGTGCTCGGCGAACTCGAAATCACCGCCCGGCTGATGATCACCGGCGGCGAGGACAAGGAGGAAGCGCGCATGACGCGCGCCGACCGCAGCCTGATTCGCCAGTGCATCCTGGGCGCCGCCCAGCGCTGCGTGGCACAGGCGCGCACGGTGCTGACCCGCGACGTGCGCGACGCGCTGCGCGAACGCGCCCGCGACGCCAACCTGCCGGATGCCCGGCGCGCGCGGCTGCTGGAGATGGCCGATGCGATGGACATGCTCTGCCAGGGCGCAGACGGCGAGATGTTCGACCGTCCGGGCACGCCCTGGCCCGAGGCGGACATCACCATCGTGGACCTGGCCACCTTCGCGCGCGAGGGCTACAACGCGCAGCTCTCCATCGCCTACATCTCGCTGATCAACACGGTGAACAACATCGCCGAGCGCGACCAGTTCCTGGGCCGGCCGATCATCAACGTCACCGACGAAGGCCACATCATCACCAGGAACCCGCTGCTCGCGCCCTACGTGGTCAAGATCACCAAGATGTGGCGCAAGCTCGGTGCGTGGTACTGGCTGGCGACGCAGAACATCGACGACCTGCCCAAGGCCGCCGAGCCCATGCTCAACATGATCGAGTGGTGGATCTGCCTGTCGATGCCGCCCGACGAGGTGGAGAAGATCGCCCGGTTCCGCGAACTGTCGCCCGCGCAGAAGGCGCTGATGCTGTCCGCGCGCAAGGAGGCGGGCAAGTTCAGCGAGGGCGTCATCCTGTCCAAGTCGATGGAAGTGCTGTTCCGCGCCGTGCCGCCCAGCCTCTATCTGGCCCTTGCGCAGACCGAACCGGAAGAGAAGGCCGAGCGCTACCAGCTCATGCGCCAGTACGGCATCGGCGAACTGGATGCCGCCTTCAAGGTGGCCGAGAAGATCGACCAGGCGCGTGGCATCGCATCGCCGCCGCTGTCCCTGCCGAAATGACCGGAGCGCGTCATGTCCTCGAAACGAACCACCTTGCCGGGCCGGGTCCAGGCCCTTCGCAAGCGCGCCGGGCGCCTGCCACGGCTGCACTGGATGGTGGCTGGCATCCTGGTTGCGGGCCTGCTGGGATGGCTCCTGTACCGCACGCCCGGTGCGCCGGCACCGCGCACGGAGCCCGAGGTCGCGCAGGCGTCTCCAGCCGGCCCGCCCTGGCGCCGCGGCCCTGCCGATGCGCGCTTCACGCTGACGCTGTACGCCGACCTGGAATGTCCATTCTGCAAGGCCTATTACCCGACCCTGATGGCCTGGATCGATGCCCATCCCGACGCCAGCCTGCGGTGGCATCACCTGCCGCTGGCGATGCACGATCCCGAGGCGAGTCGGCTGGCCCGCATGGCCGAGTGCGCAGGCGAAGCACAGGGCCACGAGGCCTTCTTTGGTGCCATCGCATGGCTCTACCAAAATACCCGCGGCGATGGCCAGGGGCTGCCGGCTGACCTGACCTGGCCAGGCCTGACGACCGCCATCCAGGCATGCCTGGACAGCGATCGTTCCGCAGCTATCGTTCGCGCGCAGGCCGACGAGGCCCTGCGCAGCGGTATCAACGCCACGCCCACCGTGCGGCTGGAAGACAGCCTGACGGGAGGATCACTGCTGCTGCATGGGCCGATCGACGGTGATGCGCTTCTGTCGGCACTCGATCTGGTCGCCAGCGATGCATCGCGCGCTCCAGGACCCACCCATGCCGCCGACGCGGCACTGAGCGGAGACACCCGCACCCCCGCAATAACGACCATCCCGTGATGTCGTCACCCGTACCCGAGTTCGCGGCCTGTCCAGGCCTTGCCATGGGTCCGCGCGAGAAGGTCGCTTAGCGAGGGGGCGGCCGATCGCCAACAGCCGATTCGCACTGCCTGAAACCTCGCTTGACCTCAAGTTGACCTGAGGTTTAACCCTGATGCTGGAAGATTGATACCTCACAACCGTTGCGGGAGACGGCCGCCCCAGATCGGCCATTCGGCTTCTGGAAGGCTGCCGCCTTCCAGTGGGGCAATCCCAAGGCGTGCCACCATGGCCATCGGGGCCATTGCCACCTACTCAGCCACCGAGGGCGGCGCGCTGGAGGTGATGGCCATCGCGGCCCTCTACGCCGTTGTCAACGGACCGGCGCCGCCTGCGCATCTTCAACATCGCGATGGCCGTGCTGCTCGTGATGTCCCTGTATCCGCTGCTGTCGGGACACTCACAGGCTTGATCAGCGCACCCATCATGGCCTCTTTCCATGCTCCGCATTGGGGTCGCCACTACATGAAGACAAGTGAACAAGCTTGCCGTCTTGTCCCGGACCTCGTCCTACTCCCTCGCACCTACCTACGCATTTTCGAGGTTAGGCATCGTGGTTTCTCGCAATCGTTCGACGAAGCTCCGCAACTGCACCGAGTCTTCGGCATCCCGGCGCAACAGGTAGGTCGTCAACGGGGGGACTTCACCGGCCAACGGACGCGAGACGACATCCGGGTGCCGCCACAGGGACAGATGCGTGCGGGTGGTGATCCCGAGGCCGTAGCCCGCCGCCACCAGCGCCATCAGCAGGTCATGGGATGCCACCCTTTCGGCAATCCTGACCTCGCATTCCGCGGCACGCAACAGCCTGTCGAGTTGCCGGCTGCATCCTGCGCACGCGTTCGGGTCACACAGCACCAGTGGATGGGAAAGCAGCTCCATCAGGGAAAGCTCGGGATGGATCAAGGCGGGATGCCGCGCCGGCACCGCGACGACCAGAGGCTCGCTCCACGCCGGCGTGGCCAGCAATCCTTCCCCCGGATGCTCCGCCTTCGCGAACCCCGCGTCGTAGTCGCCCTCTCTCAGGCCTTTCAGCTGCTGTGCGAGTGTCACTTCGAAGAGGCTAATCTCGACCTCGGGCGACTCTTCGCGGCAGCGAGCCAGCAGGTTGCTCAAGTGCGATGGCGAGATGCCGTCGGACAGCGCGATTCTCAGGAGCCCGCGGTATCCGGTCGCGGCGGCCCTTGCGCCGGCACGGGCCTGCTCGACCGCTGCCAGCACGCGCCGTGCCTCCTCGAGGAAGACTTGTCCAGCCCAGGTGAGCCGGGTGCCATGGCTGTTACGCTCGAAGAGCCGGACGCCCAGATCATCCTCCAATTGGCGGATGGATCGCGACAGAGGCGACTGTTCGATGTGAAGTCGCTCCGCAGCACGGGTAAAGTTGAGTTCCTCCGCCACGGCGATGAAATACCGGATATGGCGCATCAGCATCGTTGCGCTCCGGAATCTCGCCCCGCGTCCTGCTGGCCCGTGCCGGCAGACAGGTTCGCCACGTCCGGGGACATGAAGGACTCTCCGCTATCGTGCTAGACCGGCTTCACAAATGCCAACACAGCTATGGTTAGCATCGCAATCACGATGCCGAGGTCAGCACCGGGAATTCTTCTTATAGCTGCTCCAGTTCGGATGCAATGACGTATTCGCCCGGAACGGAACCCATGCAAAGCCGAGAGCGCGACGACGAAAACCAGCTTGACCAGCAACCATCGTGATGACAGCCATCCTGCGCTGAGCGCCAGTGATAACCCGAAGATCCAGGTCAACAACAATGCAGGCGTGGTGACAAGGAGATCAAAGCGCTGCAGTGCAGCCAGCATCCCTGCTTGTTCTTCCGGTGGGGACTGCGAAATGGCATTTACTATCCTTTCTTGCGCAAGCAAGCCGCCTACCAGAAACACCACCGCTGTCACGTGCGTCGCCACCAAATAGGGATAGAGCGCCGCAATCATCATCAGGCCTGTCCGATATCGTTGAATATTCTCGCCCGTTCACGTAGCCACCGGATATTGAGATAGCCGCCGAATGGCAGGAACGCAAATGCGAACAATCGAAGCATTTCACGTTTATGCCAGCCGCCGCCGGCTACAGTTTGTAAGGCAGTCCATAGGTACGCTAAGAATGCGATCCCATGTATTGGTCCAAGTAGCTTCGAGCCATACGGCCAATCCCCGAAATGCCGGAGAGGTGCCGCAACGAACACTAGCAGGATCAGAGTTGTCGCCTCGACGATCGACGCCTTCTCCAGGCGCCTCAGTTGTTTGGATTCAATACTTCTGATTTGATCGAGTGAGTTCTTTTCTGCCTGTGCGCTTGTGGTCATGACTCATCCGCTGGGTGGCTCAATATGTCAGGGCAATCCAGGCGCCTGATGGATGCAGGCATGCCTCGACCTTGCTCAATGGTTATGTCTTCAGCGACTTTCCTCTCGCCGGAAGCACAAGTATGTCGACATGTCGGAAGTTCGCCAATTGGCTAGAATGCCATCTATCGAAGGATTCTTGCCAATCAAGGGAGCGAGTTCTGTGAAGCAAAGTACAGCACACAGGGTAGCCATCCTGGCGTTTGATGGCGTTGTGCCGTTTGACCTGACGATGGCCTGCGAGATGTTCGGGCGCGTGCCCCTCCCGCCGGGGAAGATCCCATACGAGGTTCTCGTATGCGCCCAGTCGAATCGTATTCGAACAAAGTTGTTCGACATGCGTATCCGCTGGGGCTTGAGCCATGCCGTGAATGCCCAGACTGTCATCATTCCGGGGCTCGACGATGTCCTTTCCCCTATCCCCAACACCCTGCTGGAAGCCATCCGAGCAGCGGAAAAGAATGGTGCGAGGATCGCATCGTTGTGCAGTGGCGCCTTCATCCTGGCACGCACGGGGCTGCTAGATGGCTTGCGTGCCACCACCCACTGGCGTGGTGTACAACTTCTGGCAGATCTCTTCCCACAGGTCACAGTCGACCCCAATGTTCTTTTCGTGGACAACGGTCGGATACTCACCTCTGCAGGCGCGTGCGCCGGAATGGATCTGTGCCTACACATGATTCGACAAGACTGCGGCAATGCCGTTGCAGCGGACACAGCGCGATGTGCCGTCATGCCTCTTGCGCGAGAAGGCGGGCAGGCGCAGTTCATCGCCTACGATCCCCCTGGCGCACCTTCCAATCTCAGCCCATTGCTGCAATGGATCGAAGAACGGCTAGATCAGGAACTAACCCTGAAAGACATGGCTGGGCAGGCTGCGATGAGCAGCCGCACCTTGAGTCGACGGTTTCAGGAACAACTGAACACTAGCCCTCTCAAGTGGCTTCTAAGAGCGCGTGTCAGGCGTGCGCAGACTTTGCTAGAAACGACAAACCTACCCATTGAGCACATCGCTAGTGCAGTGGGCTTTGGAAGCCCCACCTCCCTGCGGGAACATTTCAGCCGGATCGTGGGAGTCAGCCCAACGGCCTATCGAAGATCCTTTAATCCTGTGCGCTGAACTGCCTGGACGAGTTCTCGACTGAACTCCTCGTTATGACTGCTCCGCTTGACTGCTCCGCTAGGGTCTATCAACAGTCGCAGCAACGGACTTCCACCACGATTTCTTAACCGGAAACGCCCAGACATCAGATGAGCAGCTTGCTGCAGCGTGCTCTTGCTCATGCCAAGCAGATCTGACATACCAACTAGATGCACCTCCCGTCCACGATGGCGATGGATAATAGATAGGACAGCGGTCAATCAGTTGAGAACGCGATACTGACGGGACCCACCAACCGCTCGCCATGATCCAGTGTGACGATGGCTGCCACATCGGTGCCTAGGTCCGTTATCAATTGCCCAGATAGGCGATGCTAGACGCCCCCCTTCATTTGCCCGCGCAGCCATGGCATTCCGTTACGCCCTACGAGACGATCAATGGGATCGCATCCACGGCCTGCTTCCCAGTCGAGCCGGTCATGTCGGGGTGACCGCCAAGGACAATCGACGGTTTGTCGGAACCGCCCTCTACCGCTACCAGGCGAGCATTCCAGGATGGGGCTGCCTGAACGGTTCGGAGATTTCCAAGTGATCAATGAACAATTGCTCCACGAAGATGGCTGTTCCGCACACTCGAGATTCCTGCCACTGATGTCGGTCGACGATCGAGGATGGGGGTACTTCAGCAGCCTGCTAGGCCTCTTCTACCAGCATCTGGCGCAGCCGTGCGCGTCGCTGTTCAAGGTCCGCGATCTGCCGCTCTATGGAAGCGAGCCGTCGGCGTTGCACTTCACTCGTTTCAGGACACGCTGCAGCGCCTTCGATCATGCGCATGCAATCGGGAAATCCGCGGATTTCCGCCAAGCTGAAGCCTGTGGCGATCAACCTCTGGATCTGACGGACCTGAGTGACGGCGACGGGGAGAAACATCCGATAGCCGTTTTCCGCGCGTACGGAAGCTAGCAGTCCGTTGTCGTCGTAATGCCGGATCGAGCGCCGGCTTGCTCCTGTCTTGTGGGCGAGATCGCCAATGGTCATGGGGCTTTGAGGCTTGGACATGGGCCCACTGTACCATTTCCCCGCTTGACACTCACATCAATGTGAGGCTTGAGACTAGGCGTGTTCTAGGAACCGAGGAGTACGTGTCTATGTCTTTGTCGAAGCTTCGTGGTGCACTCGGCGCACTGATAGCGACATTCGCGCTACTAGCCGCCGCACCGGCTACGTTCGCCGCAACCCGGGATTACACCGTCACTGCCCCCGATGGAGTGGTGCTGGCCGTCCAGGAAGCTGGTGATCCCGAGGGTTCTCCCATCATTTTCATTCATGGCCTGCTGGGTAGCCGGCTGAACTGGACTAAGCAATTACAGGACCCTCGACTCCAGCATTACCGATTGATCACTTACGACCTGCGCGGGCACGGCCTGTCGGGCAAGCCGGCCGAGGCCAGCTCCTACACCGACGGACGCCGCTGGGCCGATGACCTGGCCGCGATCATCGAATCGACACACGCGCGCAAGCCGGTGCTCGTGGGATGGTCGCTGGGCGGTGCCGTGATATCGAACTACCTGGCGGCCTATGGCGACAAAGGTATCGCCGGCGCCGTCTATGTCGACGGAGTGATCGAACTGAAGCCCGACCAGATCGTGGCGCACCCAGAAGTCTATCGCGACATGATCGCTTCGGACTTGCAAACCCACTTGGACGGCGAGCGCGCTTTCCTGAGGCTGTGCTTCCACCGCCAGCCCGACGCGACCACGTTCTCCTTGCTGCTGGCCAACGCCGCGCTGGCATCGTGGGACATGCAACGTGCCGTGCGGTCGATGACGGTCGAGGCAGCCAAAGGATTGAGCAAGGCCGAGGTTCCGCTCCTGCTGCTCTACGGCGCCCAGGACGCGCTCGTGAAGGCCAAGCCCAGTATCGCCAGGGCCAAGAGCCTCAACCCACGAATCCGCAGCGAGCTGTATGCCGATTCGGGACACGCGCCATTCCTCGAAGAACCGGAGCGCTTCAACCGGGACCTGTCGGATTTCGTTCGCATGGCTCTTTCACGCTAGCGATCCATACCGTACGGAGTTGATGATGTCGGGTATCGACGGCATTGCATCGTGGAACTCATTTGCTGGATTCTCAGAGTTGCACATCGAGGCGGGCGGCGTGGCGTTCCGCGGCGTCACTGGCTGGCGGCTCCGGAGGACCGCCCGTGCTGCTGCTACACGGCTACCCACAAACCCATCTTGCATGGCGTCATGTCGCGCCACGGCTGGCACAGTCGTTTACGGTCGTGGCGCCGGACCTGCCCGGCTACGGTAGCAGTCGGGCTGACTCGGATCGGCCGCGCTGGACCAAGCGCCGCGTGGCCAACGCCTTGATTGCCTTGATGGCCAAACTTGGACACCGCCGGTTTGCCGTTGTGGGACACGACCGGGGGGCACGCGCCGGATACCGCCTTGCGCTCGATTACCCGGGGCATGTGACGCACTTCGCCTCGCTGGCCGTGATTCCGACCCTGGATGCATGGGATCTGGTGGACGAACGATTTGGACGCACCAATTTCCATTGGTTCTTCCTGGCCCAGCCATTCGGGCTCCCGGAAAAGCTGCTGTCCGCCGACCCGCAGGCATTCATCGATGCTGCGCTGGCCCGTATGGCGGGCGGGCTGGGCAATGTCGAGCCGTTCGCTCTCGAGGCCTATCGGCGTGCGTTCCAAGATCCCGATGTTCGGCACGCCATCTGCGAGGACTATCGGGCAGCAGCGCAGGAGGACCGCGCCTGCGATGCGGCCGACCGTGCCGTAGGCAGGAAGCTGTCCTGCCCCGTGCTTGTGCTTTGGCCACAAGGGTGGGAAGGCCCGTCCCCCATCGACATCTGGTGCCGATGGGCCAACAACGTCCAAGGCGTACCCATCCGGGGCGGCCACCTTCAACCGGAGGAGTCGCCAGAAGAGGTATTGGCAGCGATGCTTCCATTTCTTATGGGCACAGGGGCTTCCGGCATGCCGATCGCAGACTCGTCAGCCTAAGAATTCGACTAACTTGCACGCGACTGCCTCCGGCTATTATTCCGGCAAGAATTGACTGCGGTGGACGTAGTTGCGCCCATGAGAAGCATCCGCTCCAGCCAATGGGACGATGCCCTGCATGGAACTCAACAGCCCTCCGTTGGAACGGCTCGATCACACTCGCCAGCAGCTTCCACGGCACAATTTCCTGCATACGCCCCAGGAATGCTTTCCATCGGGTCACGGTTTCCTGCCTGCAAACTCGGCCGATGCGAAACTCAACTACCCGTGGGCTTCGAGCCCCTTGAGTACCCGTCATTTCATGCGTTAGAAGGGCCTCACCGCAATCAGCTGTTCACGCAGCCACTGATGTCCTAAATCTTCGTCAAAGCGCGGATGCCAACCGACCTGCAGCTGGAACGGATCGAATGCGAATGGGAGGTCGAAGCGGTCGATCATGTGATCAAAGCGGTGTAGGAAGCGCTCAGGCAACGTCGCCAGGCAGTTCGTGCGCTCAAGTATCGGTGGCACCGCTGTGTAGTACTGCACGGATACCGTGGTGTGTCGATAATGCCCCAGCTCTGCAAGAAAATCATCGATCCCACTGTGATAACTGCCATTGGTAGACACCAGCACATGCTCATAAGCGCAGTATTGCTCCAGCGTCATTGCAGCCGTGCCGCGAGGATGCCCTTTGCGTTGGGCCACCTGAAACCTGTCGTCGACCAGATCATGGGTGCGCAAACCAGGGGGCATGAAGGCTCGGGTGCCGATCACCAGGTCGATGCGGCCGCGAACTGCAAGATCCAGGACCTCATCCCGGGGGATCTGGAGCATGGCCAATCTAATGCCTGCATACGACTGCTTCCGAATGCACTCGATGAGATCCAGTCCAATCGTCATCGCGGCATTGTCATTGAGGGCGATCGTGAAATCGCGCTTGGCCGTGCTGGGATCGAAAGCGTAGGGCGCCTCGACAAGATCCTCAAGCCGTGTCAGCAACTCATGCAGGGGTGATTTCAGCTGCGCTGCACGTGGCGTCAACCGCATACCTCGGCCGCGCTCGGCCGGCACCAGCAAAGGATCATCAAGCACCTGCCGCAAGCGGGCCAGTTGGGCTGAGAGTGCAGGCTGGCTGATGGCTAAGCGTCGTGCTGCACGAGTGACGTTGGCCTCTTCAAGCAGAACATCCAACGACACCAGTAGACCCATGTCGTGCTTCTTCATAACTTTAATCTATTGCTAGCTACTATCAAATATCAATTTTACAGATCCATTCCTGGCGCTGTCTAATCTCGCTGTACACCCTGCTACAGGAGAATAGTCATGCATACCTACGAAACAAAGCTTGCTTTGGCCAAGCAGTTTCATGCCGCACTGACCCGCCGCGACTGGCAGGCGATCCGTAAGCTTCTTACCGACGATGCCACCTGGGTTCTGCCCGGAGACAATCAGATCTCTGGTCCAGCGGTCGGTGCGGAAGCAGTCGTTGCCAGAGCTGAGCTAATTGCCAGCTTCGGCCTGAATTTCGAGCTCAAGCACATTCTGGTAAGCCGGGATAATGTCGCGCTCTCGCTGCATAACACTGCACGCCGGAATGACCTCGTACTGGACGAGCATCTGGCTACGGTCTGCACCTTGCGCGATGGCAAGATCGCTGCTATCGAGACCTACCTGTCCGACCTGCCGGGCATGAATGCCTTTTTTGCCAGGGACTGAAGGTTCGAGGTCAAGGCGACGCCCTCGGTCGAGAGTGGAGCTTGGCCGAGCTTGCCGATGCCCATGCCGTCATAGCCCGATCGGCGAACTCGGCCCGCCATTGCTATCGCGCCGAGTCAGGCCTGCGCTACCGGCTCCTAGGAAACCATCATGGCGTCGACTTGGTCACGTCAGCGCAGTTCACTTGCGCTACGGCCAAGACGACTATATGATTCGTATATGTCTCATATACGACTAGATACATGGGCATCGTGAACATCGACGACGATCTGCATGACCAACTGCGCAAGGCCAGCGCAGTATCGTGCCGGTCGATCAACGCACAGGCAGCCTTCTGGATCAGGATCGGCATGCTGTGTGAAATGAATCCAACGCAAAGCTTCAACGATATCGTTGCTCGTGAACTGCGGGCCGCGGGCGTTGTGGCGCAACCCATCAAGATGGGGGCGTCATGACCAAACGGCCAGAAGAAATCGCGCTGATGGCGGAGTCAGGCCAGCTTTTGGCACAGGTGTTCAGCCATCTTGATCGGCTGAATCTGATTGGCATGTCCACGATGCAGGTCAATGATCTGGTCGATGACCTCATCGTCCATGAATTCAACGCACGCCCGGCCAGCAAAGGGCAATACGGTTACGCCTACGCGCTAAACGCCTCCCGCAACCATGTGGTCTGCCACGGCGTTCCTTCCGCCGAGGACATCCTGCAGGACGGGGACATCGTCAATTTCGACATCACGCTGGAGAAGAATGGCTACATCGCCGATTCCAGCAAGACCTATCTGGTGGGCCAGGTGTCGCAGCCGGCACGGCGGCTCGTGCAAGTGGCTTATGAAGCGATGTGGAAAGGCATCCAGGCTGTCCGCCCAGGTGCCACGCTCGGCGACGTGGGCCACGCCATCGAGCGGCATGCCCGCAGGAATGGCTATTCAATCGTTAGGGAATACTGCGGGCACGGCATCGGCCGGGAGATGCACGAGCCGCCGCAGGTGTTGCATTGGGGCAAGCCGCGAACGGGGCTAGTACTGCGCGAAGGCATGGTTTTCACCATAGAGCCGATGGTGAACCAAGGACGACGTGCCATTCGAACTGAGGACGACGGCTGGACGGTCGTCACGCGCGACGGGCAACTGTCGGCTCAGTTCGAGCATACCGTTGCCGTCACCGGGAGCGGCGTGCGTGTCTTGACACTGCGCCCGGGCGAAAAAGCGTTGCACTGATCCAGTGTGGTAGCGATACGGACTTTCGCTCAGGACCTGACTTTGCCTTCGGATAAGAACACGCCGTTGCCGGCGTGCTCTCGGTGCGTGTCAAGGTAGTTGTCGCCTGATCTCATGCAGCTAATCGGTTACTTTCATGCTGTCGGCTTTGCCTCGGCGCGCCCGCATCGCGGTCGGGATTGAGGGTGACGGCGCCAACGCGGCTCCAGTTGCGGGTCGGTCCGGTCCAGCGCTGCGGATGGCGCTGGCGGGCAAGCTCGTATACCTATCTGCGTGCCTGCAACTGGACCTCATCCTGACCGGCATGGCGAACGGCCGGGGCCACGAAGCGCAGCCCGCTGTGCAGGTGCTCGTGGTTGTACCAGTGCACGAACTGCGCCGCCCATGTCCGTGCAACGCCCTTCGGGGGGCGAGCTTTTCGCCGCGTATTAGCTGCGAGGCGCTTCGATTGCGCACCGCCGCGATGTCCGCTTCACCCCTTCCCAGGCAGTGAACGGCAGAAATTCTCAATCAATGGAGTCAATGCATCCGGTGTTTCTAACATAGGCAAATGCCCTGCACCTGGTACTACGGTCATGACGGCTTGCGATACGCGAGGAAGTAATTCTTTCCTCAGTACCTCGGGCGAATCCACGCGATCCCGCTCGCCCGCAATAACAAGCGTAGGTACGTCGATGGCACCTACCTGTCCAGTGATGTCTTCCAAGCTGGTCGCTCTGGGCCAAGCTAGCTTAGCCGCTGGCGCGCCACGCAAGCTGTCCGCGATCACTTGTTCGCGATCCTCCGCTGACAGTGGGAGGGCCGTCAGCACGTTGTCGATAGTCGCCTCCACTGTTTCGCGATTTGCGTAGGCTCCTGCCATCATTTCGCGTGCCTCTTTCGGCAAGATCATTGGCGATGGCGGTGAAGGAGCGACGAGAACCAGCCCGGCCAGTCCGACAGGCCGCCGCGACGCCATAAGCTGAGCAACCTTGCCTCCCATAGAGTGACCGATCAGAACGTAGCGCTTCGGGTGCAGCGCTGCGATCACGCCCTCCGCATCGGCTGCAAGGTCTGCCAGCCCGTAGCCCATCGAAGGCGCGTCGGATCGACCCCAGCCGCGATGATCGAGAGCAAGCGTATGGAAGTTCGGCGCCAGCCCGGAGCAGACGTGCTTCCAAGTGCGGGACGAGCCGCCCCAGTAATGCAGAAAAACGAGTGACGGATCGCCTTGCCCTTGTTCCTCGACATGGATCTCTATGCCGTTCGATTCGACCTTCATTGGAACATCCTTTTGCTAAAGCCCACCGGGGATCGGCTGGCTACAGTGCTAGGCTAGACCCATTCCGTTCGGCCGATAATTGGCCTAGATTTATTACCACCTGATAATCAGGATATCGAATGAGGTGGTATGGATAGATTGCTCAGCATGGCGGTGTTCGTCTCCGCAGTCGAAGAAGGTAGCTTGGTAAGCGCCGCTCGACGGTTTGGCCTGTCACCCTCGATGGCGGGCAAGCACGTTTCCGCGATCGAGGAGCAGTTGAAAGTTCGGTTGCTTCAACGCAGTACGCGCAAGTTGACGCTAACGGATGTAGGAAGGTCCTACTACACGCGATGCAAGCGCTTACTGGAAGAATACGAGGACGCGAACCGCGAAGCCCAGGACGCGCAACAGAGTGTGCATGGTATTTTGCGCGTGGCTGCGCCGACAACCTTTGGGGCACTGCATCTTGGTCGTGTTGTATCGAGTTATCTGGCTGAATACCCCGATGTCTCGATCGAGACCACGCTGAGCGATCGCTATGTCGATCTACTGGCAGATGGCATCGACGTTGCTATCCGCATCGGCCGTCTGCAAGACTCCGACCTCGTTGCTCGGCGGCTCGCCTCGTGTCGCATGATGTTCTGCGCAGCGCCATCTTTTTTGGCACGACATGGCGAGCCGAAAACCGTCGAACAGCTCCGCCAGGCACCTCGGCTCGCTTTCTCCCAGGCAGTTTCAGCCGGAGACTGGAGCGTCACGGATGCTAACGGCCAGACCCATCACATTGATGGTGCGATCCGGCTCGCTGCAAACAACATGCAGATGCTGCTAGCGGCAGCGCTGACAGGGGCGGGAGTGGTCTACGGCCCCAGCTTCGTGTTCGAGCAGTCCATCGCCAGCGGTGCGCTTCGTGTCCTGCTGCCCGACCACAAAACAACTGATTTGGCGATTCATGCCATCTATCCGAGCAAGCGGCATGTGTCGTTGAAAGTTCGCCGCTTCATCGAGCATCTGAGCATGAGCTTCGGCGACATGCAGCCATGGGATCTCATGCATAGGAGCACTACGGCTTGAGGTTGCCCCTGAGCCCTGGAATGCATAGCCCCAGCCCTGAGAATGCCGGGCGTTGGACGCGCCCCAAACGTAACGTGGCAGTTGCCTTGCTCAAACAGCAGTCGAGCGCTTGTCTTCGTGGTGCATCCGCCGGCCTTGCCTCTATGCCGGCAGAAGCCCGGTTGCCCTGTAGCTCGTGATCAACGTATCGAAAAGACTTAAGTCGAAACGCCCACGTGCCATCAGCTGCGCTCCTGTGATTGCAGCATAGATGGCCTGCGCGCGTTCTTTCGCGATATTCGGATTGACAATCCCGGCGCTCGCCAAAACCTTAGCCAGCCATGTGATATGCACATCAGAGAATGTTCGAACTTCTTGCCTCACATTCTCGGGAAGGTCATCGTATTCAGCCGTCATGAAACTGCACAGGCAGATGCGGTTGTCGTTCTCCAGCGCCTTCCTGAACATATCGGGATATCTGCGCAAGCAATCTGTGGGGTCCGGAAACCGATTCAACAGTTCTTCCAATTGCGTCGCCGAATTGTTCCAGTATCGTCTGGCAACTGCAGCAGCAAGAGCCGCCTTGCTCGGGAAATGATGGTAAAGACTTGCAGGTTTGACACCGACTTCTTCGGCCAAGCGGCGAACGCTCAAGCCACCGTAACCGTGCGCCTGGGCGATTCGTGTTGCAATGGACAAGATCTTGTCACTGGAGTTCGTGTTTCTCTGACTCTCCACAGCCGTTGCCTTCGATTTGTTTGAGGATGTTCCGCGGCGGCATTTTTATTATTCAAACACCCGGTTGCAATGATCGTCGAACGGCCTATCTGCGAGCAAATGCGGGTTGGCTCTTTACGCTGGGGCGCATTTTCATCCTTTCGTACCATGCCAAGAGTGCCGTGCATTCGGCTGGTACTGTCAAGTCGACAATATCAGCGAATACCAGTCCGGCGATGACCGTAATGTCGGCCATGGAGAACGCGTCGCCGGCAACATAAGCTTGCTTGCGAAGCAAGTCGTCGAAATAATGCATGCCACGCAAGGCCTTGTCACGCTGCCTGAACCCCCATTCCGGGTTCTGGTATCGCTCCACCAGCGGACCCAGGCCCGGCGTCCCATGGTGGAAGTAAACACTGATGGCGTCGAGCAACTCGAGTTCGGCACGTTTGCTCATCATGTGAATCATCCCCTTCTCAAGCGCAGTGGAGCCCGTCAAGACAGGCTCCCCGACGAGCGTATCGAGATACTCTGTGATGGCAGTGCACTCGGCAATGCAAGTTCCATCCGCAAGCTCAAGTACCGGAACCGTGCCAGAGTAGTTTTTCCCCGCAATGAATTCTGGATCCTTGTGTTCCCCTTTACGCAGATCGACCATCACGAATTCCACGCGCGACTGGAGGCTCTTTTCCGCCAGAGCGATCCGGACACGGGTCGGATAGGGTCCTTTGGGGAAGTCATAGATCTTCATTGCTGGCTCACCATCAACCGCCATTGCAACAGTATTCATTTAAGGGCTCTCCACGCGACGATTTCGTATCAATGAGGTAGCAATTTCATGCTACCTAACGATCGTTAGGTGGAATGCTATTGGGTAGCAATGCCAATGTCAACTGTGCTTTGCCGTCGCAACTGCCGCTCAAGCCATGCAATCGTTTGCGCTCCTCCGTGATACCTCATTCGCTTCCGACCGCTGGGTTGCATGCTTGCGTGACCACGCGTACCAGGATGAGGGAGCGTCAACAAGATTGTGCGCATCACAAACGAAGCCTTGAAGTCCGTTGCCGCGGCTGTTGCTGGACTCTGGCGGCGCACCCTTGGCGAGGAGGGCTCAAGCGCGATCTCATCCAGCGCAGTCTGCTGCCGGAGATGGTGGAGTCGGCGTTGGCGATGGGGCATTGCAACAACGTCGATGTGTTAACTGCCGGCATCGGCCCCTGGATGACGACTGCATCCACATCGGCAACGCCGATTGAGCGCGTAATCGCCCTTGGCGTCACGATGACTCCCATAATGCTTATTGCTACCTTTTGATAGCGTTTCAACTCATCGTCAAATATTCTGCTATGAAATCAAGGAACGCGCGCACTTTGGCGGACGACACCTCGCTGCGCTCCAGGTAGGTCGCGTAGATGTCAGCGTTGGGTAGCTTCCAGTCACCCAGCAATGGGATCAGTTCGCCCCGGGCCAGGTAGGGCGCGATTTCCCACGCTGAGCGGATGGCGATGCCATGGCCGTCCAGCGTCCAGCGCAGCACGGCGTTGCCATCGTTGCTCGATAGCACACTGTCGACTTTGACCGTCTCCGTGGACTTTCCGCGACGGAAATGCCAAGCGCCGTAGGCCGCATCGTTTTCCCGAACGATCAAGCAGGCGTGACGCACCAAATCATGCGGAACGGCCGGTCTGCCGTTCCGGGCGACATAGGCCGGCGAGGCGCATACAAGGCGGTGATTGCGCTGCAGCAACCTTGCGTTGATCCGGGTGCTGGGAGGATCGCCGAAGCGGATGCCGATGTCATAGCCGTGTTCGCGCAGGTTCAAGGGCTGGTCGGTCAATTGCAGTTGCACCCGTATGGCGGGATAGCGGGCAACGAACGCCGAAATGGCCGGTGCCACCCGTACACGACCGAAACCGTATGAGGCATTGACACGGAGCAGTCCGGCCGGTTCGGCATGGCCGCGGATCAGCACTTGCTCAAGTTCCTGCAATTCCCCGAGCAGGCGTGATCCCTCGGCCAGGTAGCGTTCGCCCTCCGGCGTGAGTGTCAGGCGTCGTGTCGTGCGATGGGTCAGGCGCACGCCGAGCCGCTTTTCCAAATGCGCCAGGCGCTTGCTGACCGCTGGCGGGGTGACGCCAAGTTCGCGCGCGGCCGCAGCCAAGCTGCGATGGCGCGCCACTAGGGTGAAAAGGCGGATGTCGGAGAACTCGGACATGATGCTCCAATTCGTTCTTATAAGTTATTAATTGAATAAATATAATTCAATAACGCCGTTCTGATGCAGGAATAGAATGGCCGTCGGAACATGGAGGCAAGGGATGTTCGAAGGCTTTTCCGACGTATCCGCCACGGTCGATGGCATCAAGATTCATGCGTTGATGGCCGGCGCCGGGCCGGCGCTGCTTCTGCTGCATGGACACCCTCAGACACACGCGATCTGGCACAAGGTGGCTCCGACGCTGGCGCGGCAATTCACGATTGTCGTTGCGGACCTGCGCGGCTATGGCGACAGCGGGAAGCCGCCAGGCGAGCCAGACCACGCCAACTATGCCAAGCGTCGGATGGCCTTGGACCAAGTGCGATTAATGCAGGCGCTGGGCCTGCCGACGTTCGCGGTGATCGGTCATGACCGGGGTGGTCGGGTCGCGGCGCGGATGGCGCTGGATCATCCAGATGTGGTATCCCGCCTGGTCACGCTGGATGTGGCACCCACGCTGGCGATGTACCAGCAGACCTCATTCGAATTCGCGCGCGCCTACTGGCACTGGTTCTTCCTCGTGCGACCGTCGCCTTTCCCAGAGACGTTGATCCGGGCCGACCCGGATCTCTACCTGAAGCAGACCATGGGAGCCCGCAGTGCCGGCCTGAAGCCTTTCGCGCCGGAGGCCTATGCTGCCTATCTGCGTTGCCTGTCCGATCCGGCAACCGCACATGGCATCTGCGAGGACTACCGTGCCTCGGTAGGTATCGACCTCGAACACGATCAGGCCGATCTTGCCGCGGGCAAGCAGATCCAATGTCCCTTCCTGGCATTGTGGGGACGCGATGGCGTGATCGAACGGTGCTTCGACCCTCTGGCCGAGTGGCGCCGCTGGAATCCCGGCGTAAAGGGTATGGCGCTGCCCTGCGGCCACTACATCCCGGAGGAAGCACCCGAGGTGTTGCTCGATCACGTCCTCGCCTTCCTGCCTTCATGAATGTCCTCGAGCCTGCCCATGCCAGCGACGACGCTTTACCGAAAACTGGTCGATTCGCACACCGTCGAACGCCTGGATGTCGACAACGTGCTGCTATATGTCGACCTGCACATCATGAACGAATACACCAGCCCACAAGCTTTTGCAGGACTGGCGCAACGTGGATTGCGGGTGCGGCGCCCACACCAGCAAATGGGCGTGGTCGATCACGTCATCCCCACGCGCCCGGTGCCGATCGCGGCGCGTACGATCGACATCGCCCCCGCCGCACGGCAAGCGGCGAACTTTGCCGCCAACTGCGCTGAGCAGGGGATCGAGCTGTTCGACGTGCGTGATCCGATGCAAGGAATCGAGCATGTCGTCGCGCCGGAACTTGGCCTGATCCGTCCCGGCATGGTCGTGTTGTGCGGCGACAGCCATACCACGACCTACGGTGCCCTCGGGGCACTCGGGTTCGGGATCGGCACGTCGGAAGTGGAGCATGTGCTTGCCACGCAGACTCTGGTGTATCGCGTGGCCAAGGACATGCGAATCCAAGTCGATGGTCGACTGCCTCTGGGGACGACGTCCAAGGACCTGATCTTGCACATCATCGCCAAGATCGGAGCACAAGGCGCGCGTGGCTATGCGGTCGAGTATGTCGGCGAAGCTATCGCCGCACTGTCCGCCGAGGCGCGCATGACCTTGTGCAACATGACCGTGGAAGCCGGTGCCCGCGCGGCGCTGATCGCGCCTGACGCGATCACATCCGACTACGTGTCCGAGCGGATCTGCGATATGGACGACGCTGCGCTGGCGGCCGCGCACACGGCATGGAAGCAACTCCGCACGGACGCATCGGCGCGTTTCGATGCCGAGCATCGATTCGATGCTTCCGAGGTCGCTCCCTATGTCACCTGGGGTACCAGTCCCGACCAGGCGGTGCCGGTAGACGGCACCGTGCCGCCGTTGAGCGATGCCGCGGGTGACATCGAGAGGGCGACTTGGCGTAAGGCACTGGATTACATCGGCTTGGCGCCCGGCACGCCGATCGAAGGTATTCCGATCGACCGCGTGTTCATCGGTTCGTGTACCAACGCCCGCATCGAAGACCTGCGCGAGGCAGCTCGGGTGGTGCGGGGGCGCAAGGTTGCCCCGGGCGTGCGGGCGATGGTGGTGCCTGGCTCCGGGCTGGTCCGTGACCAGGCCGAACGCGAAGGGACCGCACAGGTGCTGGTCGAGGCGGGATTCGAATGGCGGCAACCGGGCTGTTCGATGTGCCTGGCGATGAACGACGACGTACTCGCGCCGGGCGAGCGGTGCGCCTCCACGACCAATCGCAACTTCGAGGGCCGTCAGGGCCGCGGCAGCCGCACGCATCTGATGAGTCCGGCCATGGCTGCCGCTGCCGCGATTGCCGGACGCATCGTGGACATTCGCAAGGAGTCCCGCGCATGAGCGAAACGCACCGCATCGCAGGCGTGGCGGCGCCATTGCCAATCGGCAACCTGGACACCGATCAGATCATGCCCAAGCAGTTCCTGCTGGGGATCGACAAGAGCGGACTGGCAGACGGACTGCTACATGACCTGCGTTTCGACGCCGAAGGGCGGCTTCGCCCGGACTTCGTGCTCAACCGTCCGGAATATCGCGGCGCGCGCATTCTGTTGGGCGGGGCGAACTTCGGCTGCGGATCGAGCCGGGAGCACGCGGTATGGGGATTGCAGCAGGCCGGGTTTGATGCGGTCGTCGCGCCGAGTTACGGAGAGATCTTCTATTTCAATGCGATGAACAATCGCCTGCTGCTTGTCACCTTGCCGCCGGAGCAGGTCCAGGTGTTGATGGACAGCGTGGCGCATGGCCAGGACAAGCGCTTGACCATCGACTTGGGGGAGCAAATCGTTTCCACTCCGCAGGGCGATGAATATCCCTTCGATTTGCAACCCAGGCAGAAGCGGATGCTGATCGATGGATTGGACATGATCGCCATGACCTTGCGCGATGCAGCAGCCATCGACCGGTTCGAAGCTGAGCATTGGCAGGTACGTCCCTGGTGCCGTGTCGATATCGCCAGGACGCGGGCAAGAAAACGCGGTGCGGGCTTGAATTCCGTACGCAGCCAAGGACAGGCCTTGTCCTCCGAAAAGGAAAGGTAGCGATGAACATGGCGATCATGGGGAACGGATGGTTAACGTTCAGCCACTGCCTGCTTGCGGCGGCTGGGCGATGTGTATTTCACGACAGGGACACGGAACCCCCTACCGAGATGCGGCCGTGTCGGATTCGCTGATGAAGTTCATCGGCGTCTTGCCGAGCCGCCGTTTGAACATGGTGGAAAACGCGCTGGGGCTGTCGTAGCCCAGATCCAGCGCCACCTGCGTGACGGACTGCCCAGCCGATAGCCGGGGCAGCGCCGCCAGCAGGCAGGCTTGCTGCCGCCATGCCCCGAAACTCATGCCCGTCTGCTGGTGAAAGAACCGGGTGAAAGTGCGCAGGCTCTTGTGCAGCCGTTGCGCCCACATCTGCGGCGTGGCCTGAATGCTGGGCGACTTCAGGAACGCCTTGCACAGCCGTGCAAGCTGGCGGTCTTGGGGGATCGGCGCGAACAGGGGCATCGTCTGCGTCTGGCGCACTTCGTGCAGCAGCAACTGCGCCAGCGCACCGTCGCGCCCGTCCTCGTCGTACAGCGCGGGCATGTCCGCCGAGGCCAGCAGCAACTGGTGCAGCAGAGGGGAGATGACCAGCGCCTCGCAGTGATCTGCCGGGCGCGGCGCGGCAGCCGGCTCGATGTAGAGGCTGCGCGTACTCACACCCTGCATCCGCACGCGGTGGGGTTTGCCGGCGGGAATCCACACGCCGCTGTACGGTGGAATGGTCCATGCGCCATCGTCCGTTTCCACTTCCATCACCCCGCTCATGCCGTACAGCACCTGGGCGCGCCGGTGCGTATGGGTGTCGAGCAAGGTGCCCGGCGGGTAATCGGTGCCGATGGCCAGCACGGGGCGCGCCACGGCATCCACGGAGTCCAGCGGTATGTTGCGCATGGCAATGGATGGCCTAAACAAAAGGATTATTGACCAATCAGCGAGAGACAGCCAATTCGGCGCACCCTATCGTGAAGTTTCGTCCTCTCACGATGCGGTTTCCGCCATGTACTTCCTGCTTTTGTTCTTTGGTTTCCTCGCCGGGATAACGACCGTGCTGTTCGGCTTCGGCGGTGGCTTCGTCGTCGTGCCCGTGCTGTATTCCGTGCTCCTGGCTACGCATGGCGGCAGCGCCGTGGGCGACGCCGCCATGCACGTGGCCGTTGCCACGTCCACCTGCGTGATGATCTTCGGTGCGGGGCTGGCGACGATGCGCCATCACAAAGCTGGCACGGTGCCGTGGGATCAGGTGCGCCCGCTACTGGGCTACATCGCCGTGGGCGCAATACCGGGCGCGGCTGCCGCATTGGCATTGAGCGGGGACTGGGTACGCTGGGCCTTCATCTTCTACCTGGGGTTGACGATCCTCGACAGCATCCTGCGGCCGGGCTTCACCCAGGAAACGGCCGCGCGGATTCGTCCATGGGGACGGTGGATGACCGCTGCCGCAGGCACGGCGATTGGTGCGATCGCCGCCTTCCTGGGCGTGGGCGGCAGCGTGATGACCGTGCCGCTGATGCGCCGCCGCGGCGCCAGCATGACCGCTGCGACAGCAGCGGCCAACCCACTGTCGCTGCCAATGGCCGTGGTCGGCTCGGCGACTTATGCGCTGCTGGCGTGGAACGATGCACCGCTGGGTGCATGGCACGCGGGTTACATCGACTTGCGCGCTTGCGCGGTCTTGGCGGTTGGTTCATGGCTGGGTATCCGGGCCACATCGAGGTGGATTGGCCGGATTCCCGATACCATTCACGCCAAGGCATACATCACGCTGCTGTGCGTCGTTCTGCTGGTGATGCTGGTGGCTTAGTCTTCTCTGCCTCTAGCTGTGATCTCTCAGTAGGTTGTTCATCCGGGGCATCTCTGGAAGATGGGGGTTACGAAGCCAAACCAGCCCCCAGGAGCCCCGGATGAACAACCTACTGAGAGATCACAACTAGTCCACAATGCAGGTCAACGATCTGATCGTTGGCCTCATCGCCCACGAGCTCAAAGCGTTCCCGGCCAGCAAAGGGCAGTACGGGTACGTCTATGCGCTCAACGCCTCCCGCAACCGTGTGGTCTGCCGCGGCATTCCTTCCGCCGAGGACATCCAGTAGGACTGGGGACATCGTCTAGGCTCAAGTCGCAACAACCAGATACGTGGCCGTTGTCATCGCCGATATCAATCTCGGCCAGCAATCAAGCCACATCGGCGTCCGATGTGAACAGCTTGGGCCACGGGGCCGGATCGGCCCATACCCATCCACTGCACACAGTCAGCTCATGGCACGCGCGTAGGTCCGGATCAGCGAGTCGGGGCAGACAAGGATGGTGAAAACGGGGCGAGGTGGTCTCCGCTTTGTTTGTCGCGTCGAGGACTGGTTTCGGTTCGACTGCCACCGGATTGGCTTCCCTCCGGTGTTGTCCCATGGACTCTTGCGCTGTTCCTCATGCCGCTCGCGCTCGCCCAGCATGGATTGCTACGGCCATCGCCATTCTGGCGTTGGCCACTCGCGCCGCCGCTTCGGAAGTCTGGGTCGTTACCGACTCGCATCATCCGGTCCTTGGCCAGGCTGACCGACACCTCATCCTGGACGCGGCCGCGGTGCTCGAAGCGGAGCTGGCCGCCAACCTGCCCACCGATCCTGAGCGCGCCAGCGCCATCGTCCAGCAACGCCTGAAATTGGGCGGTACAGACCTGCAGCGAAGGATCGGCACCGCCTACCAGGGTATTGCCGATGCCTGGAGCCTTGGCGTCACCAAGATTCCCGCCATCGTGGTGGATCGCCGATACGTGGTCTATGGCGAGACGGACGTGGCCCGTGCGGTAGCCCGCATCGACCAATACCGGAGGACGCAGCCATGACGAGGCGTCCGTTCGCGCCATCCCGGCGCCAGCGGCTCGCCGTCGCAGCGCTGCTGCTGGGGTGTTCCGCATCGTCCTTTGCACTGAACACCGCCACCATCGTGGCCTCCACCCTGTCGCCGGATTGCCTGGAATACCGCGTCACCGGCATCTGCTATTGGCTCTATTGCACCTGGACGGGATGCACCGTACGCACCTCGGTCAAGGTGCGCCACTACATCCCGGATGCCGTGGTGTCGAGCTACTCGAACACCGGCGAGAACCCTTGGGTCGAGGTGCGGGCGATGAGCCTGCCGAACCCGACCGCGAAGGCCGGTGGCGACGGCACCACCAACGAGGATCACGAGAACAACCTGGCGAAGTTCAAGAACGCCGACGTCATCGGCCATCCCGGTGGCCATGTGTTCAGCCAGTTCGCCAGCGCCTTCGGCTACACCTGCGAGGGCGCCGGCACCGCCTTCATGCCCTATCTGCTGAGCACGCTCGACACGCTGGCATGGCGCTACAACATCCCCGAGGCGCTGTATCCGGAAGCACTGATTCCCGGGCGGCGCGAGATCGGCACGCGCACGGGCCTGAATCTCTGGGGCAACGTCTATCCGCGCGGCGGCTTCCTGCACCAGGTGGATGACCACAAGGCCGCGGCCGTGGTTGCCCAGCGCGCGGGTGACATCGTGACGCGCCGCAACCAGATTCACGTGTACCAGCCCTTGCTCGCCAGTTCGCGCGATGGCTACTGGCCGGCCGCCGCCCTGATGGAAACCGATGCCGCCACGGGCAAGTGGCAGGAGCTGACCCCCACACTGTCCAGCAGTTGCGCGGTATTCCCCCACGGCAATGCCAAGGCGCAGGCCCGGCAAGGCGACTACGCCTGGGCATTGTGGCGTCCCTATAGCTGCTGCCAGCGCCGCGGCCAGGTGTTCCTCGGCAGCGTCGATTTCCTGTGAGGCCCGATGCCATGACGACTCCACCGCCGAGCGCCCGTCGATTTCTTTGCGTCGCATTGGCCGTTGCGGCAATGTGCTGCTCCGGCGCCGGGGCGCAGACCAGCGTCAACGAGTACGGCGTCCAGCATCAGGGCAGCGTGATCGGCGACGACGTGCTCTACAGCATTGGGGGCGGCCGCGCGGTATCCATGAGCGGTGCGGCCAACATGCACTCCATCGGTGTTGGCGTCGGCTGGAACAGCAACCTGATCTGTGGCGACATGAGCATCACCACCACGCTGCAGAACCAGTTGAACGGCATCACCAACGGCTTCCAGGCCATCATGTCCTCGGTGATCCAGAACGCCACCGCTGCCGTGGCGTCGCTGCCCGCCTTGATCATCCAGCGCGCCGATCCAGGGCTGTACAACCTGCTGACGAATGGGGTGCTGCAAGCCAGGCTGGATTTCGATCGCAGCAAGCTGACCTGCCGCGCCATCGCCAACCGCATGGCCGACATGGCAGGTGGGCAACTCGGCTGGGACCAGCTCGCCGAAGGCATGGCGCTGAAGCAGACCGTCGCGAGCACCGATGCGGTCTCGGCCATCGACGACGCCGAGGCGAACCGTGGCAACAATGGCGTTCCGTGGGTCGGCGGAGACAACGCCGGTGGTGCGGGCCAACCTCCGGTGCGTGTGGTCGGCGACGTGACCCGCGCCGGCTACAACCTGCTCAATGGCCGTGGCGTCGGCGATGCCAGTTCGATTCCGCAAGCCAGTTGCGGCGGCAACCTGGCCTGCCAGACCTGGAGTTCGCCCGATGCCGCCGCGGCCTGGGCCATTCGCGTGCTAGGCGAGCAGGAACAGCGCACCTGCGATGCATGCACCAAGACCGTCACCACGTCGGGCGTTGGCCTGACCCCGCTGATCCAGGAGGAATACGAGGACAAGCTGCAGGCCCTGCAGGAACTGGTCGCCGGCAGCCGTCCAACCACGGCGCAGAACCTGCTGGCTGCGAGCAGCGCGTCGCTGCCCATCACCCGTGGCGTGGTCGAGGCGCTGCGCGACGAGACGGACCAGGACATCCTGGCTCGGCGCCTGGCCTCGGAGGTCGCGCTGGCCAGCGTGCTGGAGAAGGCGCTGCTGCTGCAACGCACGCTGCTGACCGGGCGCAAGGAGCCCAACGTGGCCGCCAACGAACTGGCCCAGAAGGCCGTCACCCACGAAAGCGACATCCTCGACCGCGAGATTCACAACCTGAAGACCGAACTGGAACTGCGCCGCGAACTGGCCAGCAACTCGCCGATGGCGATCATCCAGCGCCACAGCACCCGCGCCGCCGGTGCGCGTGGCATCTACGAGGGCGACCCGGTACGCAATCGGGTCGATGAACTGCAGCGGCCGCCGTCCGGCGGAAGCCATCCATGAATGCCGTGGTGCGGTGCCTGCGCTGGCTGTCCCGCCGGCGTGCCATCCTGGTGCTGGCATGGGCGGTGTCGCTGCTCATCGCCGCAACCGCCGTCAATGTGGTCGGCATCCGCATCGCGGGTGGCGTCGAGGGCTGGCAGCGATGGATGGCGGCGCAATCCGGGGCCTTCCTGGCCTGGCGCTTGTTGCTCTACGCCGTCACCGCCTGGGGTTGGCTCTGGATGCGCCGTCGCCTGCGCGCGCGGGAACCGGAGCGCGCTGCCGGGCAGCGGCTGTTGCGCGCGGAGGTTGCGGCCATCGTCGCCGTGATCGTGCTGGAAGCCAGCCTGCTGATGCAGGCACGGTAGCGCGGGGTTCGCCATGACGCTGTTCACGACCGACTACCTGGAGTATTACCTGACGCTGGTGTCCTGGGTGGTCCACAACGGCATCTGGTCGGTGCTGGTCGCCAGCGGCATGTTCGCCGTCCCGTTCCTGGCGATCGTCATCCAGGAATGGTTGAAAGCCCGCGCGGAAGGCGCGGACGAGGGCAACAAGGGGGTGCTGTCCTCGGCCCGCATCGAGAACCGCGTCTTCGTCGCCATCGTGGTGATCCTGTTCGCGGGCGTTCCCTTCATCGACGTCGATCTCAATACCATCAAGTACGACCGTTCGCGTTCGACCCAATGCCAAGTGAATGTCCCGGAGCCGACCGATACGGGCTGGTTGCAATCGTTCAGCACGATCAACAACCAGTCGGCCAAGGTGCCGGTGTGGTGGTTCGCCATGCACGCGATCTCGCGCGCGATCACCGGCGCCTCGGTCGCGGCCATTCCCTGCGGCACCGACCTGCGGCAGATCCGCATGGACATCGACGCGACCCGCATCGACGACCCGATGCTGGCCCAGGAGGTCAGCGACTTCACCCGCGACTGCTACGGTCCCGCCCGCGCCAAGCTGTTCATGACCCGGCCCAGCCTGAGCGAGGAGCAGATGCACGACGTCACCTGGATCGGCTCCAGCTACTTCGTCGACACCGCCGGCTTCTACGACAGCTACCGCTCCAGGACACCGCGCAATGCCTGGCCGTTCGACGCCACGCGCGACGCCGGCCTGGCCCAGGTGCCCGGCGGAGGCGGCTACCCGACCTGCCGGCAGTGGTGGTCCGACGGCGGCCACGGCCTGCGGGCACGACTGCTGGCCCAGGTCGACCCCAACCTGCTGGCGCGACTGGCCGGCTGGGCGGGCTTCCTGAGCCAGGCCGAGGTCAACGACTCGGTGATCCGCGCCGTCGCCAGCCCTCGCCAGCAGAAGCTTAACCAGGGGGTGGTCTACACGGACTACGGTGGCCAGATCGACATGACGCTGCCCAACATCGTCACCCGCGCCGCCAGCGACGTGGGGCTGACCGTCGGATCACTGGGCTATTTCCCGGCGATGGACGTGGTGCGGCAGGCACTGCCGATGGTGCTGTCCCTGCTCAAGATGGCGCTGGTCATCTGCATCCCGCTGGTGCTGCTGATCGGCACCTATGACCTCAAGACGGTGGTCACGGTGAGCGTGGTGCAGTTCGCGCTGTTCTTCACCGACTTCTGGTTTCAGCTCGCCCGCTGGATCGACTCGACGATCCTGGATGCGCTCTACGGCTGGGGGTGGGGCTGGAACCGGCCGCACACGAACTTCGATCCGCTGGTGGGCCTCAACAACACCTTCGGCGACATGCTGCTGAACTTCGTGATGGCCACGATGTTTTTGATCTTGCCCACGTTCTGGGTGGCGGCATTGGCCTGGGCTGGTATCCGTGCAGGCAACGTGGTTCAAGGATTGAGTACTGGCACGCGGGATGCCGGACAAGCCGGTGGCAGGGGCGGCGGCTTGATGATCGGTGCGGCCAAGCAGAAATAGCTCCAACCGCCGGTTCAATCGTCTTCGAATCGTGGATCTGGGTCATCGCTGTAGTTGATGGGGTCGTAGGCAAGGCTTTCGCGATGATCCAGCTCTTCGGCCTTGCGTCCGAGGAAATCATCGTCACCTTGCGGCGCTTGCTCCGCCATCCTGGCTGCCACAAAGAGAGCGACCAGCATCAGCGCCACCCAGAATGCGACGTACAGCAACACCCCGAGGATCGCCAGCTTGACCACCCAGATCAGCACCCTTGCACCGCCTGCCGGCAGTCCCTGCGCCATCAGCCATCGATGCACTCGACGCTCCGCGCGCAGGTAACCACCCCATACGCTGCCCAGCCAGCGGCCGAGTCGCGCTGCGGTGGTCATGCCTGCGGTGTGCTTCATGGTTGGCTACCTCATGGTCGTTCCACGGTCGTTGGGCAAGGCCGTGCCGGTTTCCTTCATGCCTGCCGCGCCGCGAATGCTTCGGCGGTCATGATCAGGCCGGGAAAGTCCTCTCGCATGGCGAGAATGTCCGCATCGCCCGTGATCAATGCATCCGCCTTGCCGACATGCGCGAGCACCAGGAACACCTGGTCCTTCTCGTCGCGGCAGACCGGCAGGTCTGGCCATGGCGCTGGCAGTTCCACCACATCGGCGTAGGGCAGGAAGTCCGCCATCAACTCCTGCTGTTCCAAGTTCGACAGCTTGAACTTGGGATAGGCCAGAACGCGCAGCAGTTCACTGGCCGTCTCCCGGCAGACTAGCGGCTGCAACTGCTGTTGCTGCCAGGCATGGCGTATCCAGGCAAGGCGTCCTGCATTGAAGATCAACGCCGACAGCACGATGTTGGTATCGAGCACGACCCTGCGCATCAGCGCCGCGCCCAGGCCACGGCATCCTCGACGTCCTGCTCGGTGATCCCGAGTTGCTCCAGCTTTTCGCGCACGGCCTGGGCCTTCTGGACCCGCACCGGCGTCAGGATGATCCGGCCGCCCTCGACAGTCACGTCGAAGTACTCCGCTGCATCCACGCCGGATACGGCCGCCTTGGGCAGCGTGATCTGGTTTTTCGAAGTGAGCTTGGCAAGCATGGGATGCCTCCGTCAGTTACAAAGGAAATCTTACTTCCTTACTTCATTCTCGACAAGCATGCCGTCGGGCGCAGGGGTTTCAGGGCCTGCTGCGCTTTCAGCGCCGGTTGAAGCGGCCTGATCCGGTGAAAACACAGTGCCTGTTCCGATCCCGATCCTGGAGCGCATGGGCTCCGCATTGATTGCGGCATACGAAGCCAACTGCCCCTATACCGAAGGGCTTGTCGAAGGCCAAAGGGCTGGGGAAGGGGCAAGGGAATGGCCTCAACGGGAAAGGCCCCTACCCGAAAGGCCAAAAGGCTCCTCCGGCCAGCCCATCACCAGGATGTCGCCATGCTTTCGCTGTTCCAGCGCAAACGGGTGCCGCTGGCCACCGCTGCCGCGCCGCCTCCCGCCGAGCCTGCCAAAGGGCTGACCCGGCCGCAGTCGGCCGCATCGTTGCTGGCAGAGCCACGCCGGCAGCGACTGCTGGAACACATCTGGCAGCGCACCTCGCTGTCGCGTCGGCAGTTCCGCTTGCTGTACCTGGCGCCGCTGGAGCGCTACGCCGAGCTGGTCCAGCAGTTCCCGGCCTCGGAGGCGCATCACCATGCCTGGCCGGGCGGCATGCTGGACCACGGCCTGGAGATCGTGGCCTACGCGCTCAAGCTGAGGCAGTCCCACTTGCTCCCGGCCGGAGCCCCGCCCGAGGTCCAGGCCTCGCAAGCCGAGGCTTGGACCGCCGGGACCGCCTACGCCGCGCTGCTGCACGACATTGGCAAGATCGCGGTCGACCTGCACGTCGAGCAGGCCGATGGCGTGGTCTGGCACCCCTGGCATGGGCCGCTGCGGCAGCCGTACCGCTTTCGTTACCGGACGGATCGCGAGTACCGGCTGCATGGCGCCGCCACGGGGCTGCTCTACACCCGTGTGCTCGATGCCGGCATCCTCGACTGGCTGAGCGACTACCAAGACCTATGGTCGGCGCTGCTGTACGTGCTGGCGGGCCAGTACGAGCATGCCGGCACGCTGGGCGAGTTGGTCGTCAAGGCCGACCAGGCATCGGTGGCGCTGGCGCTCGGCGGTGATCCGGCCAGGGCGATGGCGGCGCCGAAGCATGCGTTGCAGCGCAAGCTGCTGGATGGCCTGCGCTACCTGCTGCGCGAGGAATTCAAGCTGAACCAGCCCGGCGGCCCGTCGGATGGATGGCTGACCCAGGACGCACTCTGGCTCGTCAGCAAGACGGTCAGCGACAAGCTGCGCGCGCACCTCCTGTCGCAGGGCATCGAAGGCATTCCATCGAACAACACTGCCGTCTTCACGGTACTCCAGGACCATGGCATCGTGCAGCCCGCCCCGGATGGGAAGGCGATCTGGCGGGCGACCGTCACGAGCGGCACAGGCTGGTCGCACAGCTTTACCTTCCTGCGCCTGTCGCCGGCCTTGATCTGGGAGTCGGGAGAGCGTCCCACATCGTTCGCTGGCACGGTCACGACGGAAGAGCCCCTCCCTGGCGAAGATGACGCGTCGACCCCCTCCGGTATCCCGGCCACCTCACCGTCCCCTGGGGTAGCGGATTGCCCGGCAGGGATCGCGGACCCGGTCTCCGATCTGCTGTCGATGCTCGATGCGTCCGACGCAGCCACCACCAGTGCATCGTCCGCCAGCGCGGAACCGCCATCACCATCCACCGCCGCACCTGCGACAGTGACCCATTTGGCGCCGACCAGTCCTGCCACCATGCCGGCTCCCGCGAAGGCCACGCCGTTCGGGGAAGCCTTCATCGCCTGGCTCAGGCAAGGCATCGAGTCGCGCAAGCTCATCATCAACGACGCGAAGGCACTGGTGCATACCGTCGATGGCACGGCGTACCTGGTCAGCCCCGGTGTTTTCCAGCGCTACGCGCAGGAACATCCGGAGATCCAGGTGCTGGCCCGGCAGGACAATCTGCACGACTGGCAATGGGTGCAGAAGCGCTTCGAGAAGCTGGGACTGCACCGCAAACAGGACAGCGGCCTGAACATCTGGACCTGCGAAGTCACCGGGCCGCGCAAGTCGCGGCGGTTGCACGGCTATCTGTTGATGGCGCCTTCGGCATTGTTCGCGGAAGTCCCGCCGGACAACCCCTACCTGTCCCTGGTGCGTGGCTAAGAGTCTCCTCGCTACACACGGGCAACGCACCTGCCGACCCTATGTCTTGCATCGTCGATCCCCCTCATGCTCGATGGGCGACCCAACCCTTGAAGGTGAACGCGCAATAGAAAAGGTCGATGTCCGTGAATCCAGCCTCGCGGAGCAGATCGACATCCTGCGCGGGCGAAAGCACGGGCAGCCGTTCCTTGATCGCCGCGATGCTGCCTTCGGCTTGACGCACTGGTACGCCGGAAGCAGCCGCAAACGCCGCATTGCGCGAGAGCCATCTGTCCCTGACGGGATCGTCGCCGGGAAAACTGTGATGCGTGACGACAAGGGACGCACCGGGCTTGAGTCGCAGGTGTATTTGCTGCAGCGTCTTCAGCCGCTCGGCTGGCGGCAGGAAATGCAGTGTCAGCAGGCAGGTCGCGCCATCGAAGGGCCCCTTGGGGGCGCTGTCGATATAGATGCGCGCGTCGGCCGGCGCGCGTTCGGCCAGCAGCACGCCCGCCATCCGGTGCAGGTCGCGCAGGCCCGGCACGATCCTCGCGGTTCTTTCCGCATAACCCGATACCGCCGTCGGGTCGGAGAACGACGTCATCGAGCGCGGCCTTCCGCTTGCGCTGGCTCGATCGTCTCGGGCCAAAGCAGTGATCGGTGAATCTGGGCGCCGGTCATGGCACCGTTGCCCACGGCCAGCGACACCGAATGCGGTGCCCCCGCGACATCGCCGCAGGCAAAGATCCCAGGCACCGAGGTCTTGCTCTCGGCATCCGTGCGGATCTGGATGCCCATGGGCGTTTCTTCCAGTGCACAGCCGATTGTCCTGGCCAAAGGGTCGGAGGGAACGGTTCGCGTTGCAACAAACAGGCCCGCAAAGCTCAGTCGCCTTCCGTCCACCAATGTCACGTCGGCATGCCCCTCGATTTTGTCGATGCGCGCCTCTTCGATGACCACGCCTCGGCGTTCCAAAGTGGACCTGATTTCCTCATTGAGTTCCAATGCACCGTTGACGAACAAGGTGACATCCCCCCAATCCGTGAGCAGTTCAGCCTGATGGATGGACATCGGGCTGGCACCGACGATGCCGATGCGGCCTTGTCCAAGTTCATAGCCATGGCAGTACGGGCAGTGAAAAACCGTCTTCCCCCAGCGTTGCGCGAGCCCGTCGATGGCTGGAAGCTGGTCGGTCACCCCCGTCGCCAACAGAATGCGTCGCCCCAGGTGCGACTCGCCATCAGCCGTCGTGACGGTGAATTCATCCGCCTGCCCGGCGACAGCTTCCACCCGACCTTCAAGCCAGGTCAGCGTTGGATAGGCTTGAAGCTGGCGGCGTGCGTTTGCAGCGATTTCACCTGGCGGCACACCATCCTGACCGAGAAATCCGTGTGAATGGCTGGCGAAGCGGTTGCGCCGCTGGCCCGCATCGATCACCAGCACTGACCTGCGTGCGCGCACCAGTTGCAGGGTCGCGGCCATTCCTGAGTAGCTTCCGCCGACGACGATCACATCGTGATTCATGATTGATTCCTTGAATGTCGTAAAGCCGCATGCCGGCGTGCGAAGTCAGAGGCCAGATCGGCAAGGGTGATTTCCGAGAACCGCTTCAGCAGCAGCGCCTCGGCTTCGGCAAACGTGCCTTCGAGTGCCGCATTGACCGTCTGCTCGACCAGACACTCCGGTGTCTCGTTGCGGTTGCCGATGGCAAACGTCGCCGGCTCGCCCAGGGCTTCGTGCAACTGACGCAGGGTGACGCTGCCAAGGTCGGCGTGGATACGCCATCCTCCTGAGTGACCTCGTTCGGAGGTGACGATCCCCGCTTGCCGCAGGTATCCCATCGTGCGCCGAACGACGACCGGGTTGGTTCCCAGGCATAGCGCCAAGGTTTCTGAGGTAACGGGTCCATCCTGCTCGGCCATGTGCAGCAGCGCATGCAGGACAGACGAGAGGCGGCTGTCTCTTTTCATGAAACAAATGATGTTACGAAAAAGGTCGCGTGTCAAATGCGAGGTGGCAATGAACGCCTGGCAAGTCACAACCTTGACGTACAAGAACGTTGTTGACGCCTCACCGCCATGACGGCATGGCTATTCGGCGTCGTTCTCTTCCTCGGACAGTTGCGCCTCGGTCGCGGCCATCAGTGCCGCGGCCGAGCACCCCAGCCCCTTCGCGATCCGCAGGATCAACACCAGCGTGGGCATGTGCTCGCCGCGCTCGATCTTGCCCATGTGCGACCGGGCGATGCCCGCCTGTTCCGCGAGCACCTCCTGGGCCAGCCCCTGCGCGGTCCGTGCCTCGCGCACGGCAACGCCGAAAGCGCGCGCTGGCTCGCTTTCATAGGTTCTTGTCCCTGCGGGTCTGCCGCGTTGCACCGATCGCTTCTGCATCGACAGAAGCGTCACGCGCCAAGCGAATTTAAACCACGTTAAACTTATCTCATCAACCGGTCGCGCCCGGTTTTTTCCAGTGTCGGCGTTGTACAGGTGACACGATGATCGCTTCCGAGCCCTTGAACATTGCCCTGTCGGACTGCCTGGCCTATCCCCGGTTGTCGGTGCCGATGGCGGAACATCGCCGGCGCCATCCGGACCACCCCATTCGCCTTCATAAAGAACGCCTGGAGGACCTGCATCGAGGACTGCTCGCGGGGGCTTTCGAGGCGGGCCTCTGCCAGTCGCCCGCAGCCCCTGAAGGCATCGATGTCCGCCCCGTCTGGCGCGATGCGCTGGCACTGGCCGTGTCTGCCCATCACCCCTTGCTGGCCTTCGCGTCAGTGTCCCTGGAGCAGGCCGCCGACCACCCTTGGATCGCCCTGGATGCCCGCGACTGTGTGGGCTACTGCGGGCAGATCGACACGCTGCTGACGGCGGCCGGCGTTTTCCCCTCGGACGTCACGACGGCCACATCGTTCGGGTTGATGATGACCCTGGTGGCCGCCGGCTACGGCGTCTGCCTGGCACCCGCCGCCCGCATCGAGGGCCATCGTTCCCTTGGCGTTGTCCAGCGTCCCTTGCAAGAGGGCGCGCTGACGCTCACCACCTACTTCCTGAGCCGTCGAAATACGGACAGCACCCACCTGGAGCGGTTCTTCCAATCGCTCCAGGCAAGCGCCTGACCGAACTTCGGCGCGACCCTGGCTTGATCAGTCTCCGGGCGTCGCTTCGGCGACATCGGCAGCGACTGCTTCGCGCACCAGCCGCTGCACGCTTTGCCGGACCTGCTCAGGAAACTCGGTCGTCACGACTGGCTCGCTCGCCTGCATGCACTGTGCGGCCACCAGCCGCGCGGCAAGGTGCAGGTTCGTTGGGTTGACGGCTTCGATGGCCGGCCGTGTCCCGAGGGCCTCATATGAGCGCAGGAGAGCGTGGTAGATGTCCCAGGTGTCGATGCCCCGTGGCAGTTGCTTCAGGACGGACTGGACCAGCCTGCGCTTGAGCGGATCGAGTTGCCAGTCTGGCACTCGCTGCCCGCGATGCCCCATGTGGATCGACAGCAGGTTGCCGGCCTGGATCTCGTAGGTGATCCAGCGGCGCGACTTGCCCGCGAGCCTGGCGTAGTCCGCCACCGAGAGGTTGTGCGGCGCCTCGAAGATCTCCAGCACCTGCAGGCGTTCACGCTGCGCGTCCGACAGGCGCGGCCGTGCGTACTCGGGCATGCGCACGGCCGACAGCCGCTGCACCGATGCCGGCGCTTCGGGTTTGTCGGGCGCCGGCGCGGTCACGATCAGCTGCGGCGCGGTGAGGTCGAGCACCGGCGGCTGCACCGTCGCCTGGCCGGCAATGGTCGGCAGGCCCTGAAGCGTGATGGTCAGATGCCGGCTGGCAACCTCGACCTCATTCTGCTCAAACAGGTCCAGGCGATCGGCCCAGTCCTGCATCATGACGCGGCGCTGCTCGACGTATTCGGCATGGTTGTAGGTCGCGCTGATCCTGTCTGGATCGGCATGCGAAAGCTGGGCGTCCACCCATTTCTTCGGGTAGCCGAGTTCGTTCAACGCCGTCGAGATAGTTGCCCGGATGCCGTGCCCCGTGAGTTGGTCCTCGTAGCCCATGCGCTTGAGCGCGGCGTTGAGCGTGTTCTCGCTGATCGGGTTCTTCAGGCACCAGTCGCCGGGAATGAGATGAACCTGGGCCGGCTTGAAGTTGTCGAGCAGGTGGCGAACGATCTCCTGCGCCTGCACCGACAGCGGCACGATGTAGGGCGGGATGTCGATGATGCGCTTGCGCTTCTTCCTGGTGAGCAGCTTTCGCTGCTTGAGCCTGGCCACGGGGATGATCCACAGGCCCCGGTCGAGGTCGAACTGATCGGGCGTGGCGAAGCGCAGTTCGCCAGTGCGCACACCGGTGAGCATCAACAGCCGCAAGCCCAACTGCGTGTTCAGGCGCCCGCGGTACTTGCGCAGCGTCTGCAGCATGGCCGGCAGCTCGTGCATGCGCAGGAACGGGTTGTGTTCGACCGGCGGCAAAGGCAACGCGACCACTTCCAGGTCCCTGGACGGGTTCTCGCCCATGTTGGGGATCGCCACCGTGGCGTAGGTGAACAACTGGGTGAACCAGGTCCGCAGCTTCTCGGCCACCGACAGCGAGCCGCGCTTTTCCACCTTGCCGATGATGTCCAGCAGGTGCGCACGGGTGATCTCGTAGATGGTCAGGTGCCGCAGCGACGGAAACACGTCCTTCTTGAAGACGCGCCCGATCTGCTCCAGGCTGGTCTGCCGTCCTTCCTCCAGCGAGAGACGGCGATGAGCCAACCATTGCTCGTAGACGGCCATGAAGGTGTGTTCGCCGGCCAGGACGATCGCGTGCCGCTTGCGCTTGCGTTCGCTGTGGGGATTGACGCCCTTGGCGAGCAGCGAGCGGGCTTCATCGCGAAGTGCGCGGGCGTCCTTCAGCGAGAGCGCTGGATACGTGCCGAAGGACATGCGGTCGCGCTTGCCGCCCCACGAGAAGCGGAAGTGCCACGCCTTTGCACCGGTGGCTGAAACAAAGAGCGAAAGGCCGTCTGCGTCGGCCAGGGTGTACGGCTTGCCGGTCGCCTTGGCCTGGCGAACCGTGAGGTCCGAAAGCATGATCCCAACTCCTTGAAAGCGAGTTGAGTGCCATGTTTCCCATTGGGCCCCGGCTCCCCCAGCAACAATGCGGAACTGGGAAGCTCCGCATTGCGATGTACCACCTAATGTACCGGTTTTGACCGACTGTCAGTGGATTTCGCTGGACGTCACTGGATCGAAGATTCCGAAAAAATCGAACCGTGACAATGACTTGCAACACTCCATGGACGTCCTTGGAACACCATGGAAAGCTGAAGTGGAGCGGGCGAAGGGAATCGAACCCTCGTCATGAGCTTGGGAAGCTCAGGTAATGCCATTATACGACGCCCGCTTGGGGGTGCCTTTTTACCAGAAGGCGCGGGCGGAGTGAAGCCTTGGGGCTGCACTTCGGGGCATTCGCCGATTCGGCTGTGCCGGGGGATGCCAAATGCCAGCATCGGCGGTATCTTCCGCTCCCATCGATTTCCCGCTGGGTTCAAGGCGAGGCAGGTTCATGGGCAATACCCTGGTGCGCGTGGCCGTGTTCGGCCTTTCGGTGCTGTGTTCGACGGCGGCGTTCGCGCGGGTCGAGGTTGCGCCGGTGCAGAACAAGTCGCTGGGGCTCACCCTGGCGGTGCGCGTCACCGAGGACATCGCGCCGGGGGACTACGAGCGCCTGCTGCAGGGGCTGAAGCGCAACCCCGGCAAGTTCGCCCGCAAGATCGCCCTGCTCGATTCCATCGGCGGCAGCCTGGGCGAGGCCATCAAGATGGGCCGGCTGCTGCGCGAGGCCGGGTTCGATACCTGGGTGCCGCGCAACAGCGTGTGCCAGGGCACCTGCGTCTACCTGCTGGCCGCCGGGCATGCGCGCCGGGTGCGCGGCTATGTCGGCCTGCACCGTCCCTACTTCCCCGGCGGCGATTCCTGGCTGGCCGATGGCGCCAGCCGCTACAGCCCTGCCGCCTATCTGCGCGAGATGGATGTGCCCGTCGCCCTGCTGGAGGACATGGCGGCCATCGAGCCGGGGCGCATGCGCGTGCTTTCCGCGCAGGACCTCGCGCGTTACCGGCTCGATTGAGCCACCTGGCACGACGGTACGCCTTGTAACAGCCCGCGCCGGGATTCCGTCGCCGCGCCCGCCTGCCCTCCTCCCGCCCCTTGGCGCCAGGCTAGAGCCGCCGGGGCCTGCGCCCCGGGAATGGCCGGGCGCCATTATCGGGAATGGTTCTTGCTGTCGATCCGTGCGGAAGACCCAACTTACGCACGGATAGAAGAAAATCGGAGCAACCTGCATGTTCAAGACCTTCGGCAAGACCCTGCTCGCCGTGACTCTGGCGGGCGCTGTGGCTGGTATGGCGCAGGCGGACAATAAAGTGCTGCACGTTTACAACTGGTCCGACTACATCGCCCCTGACACGGTCGACAAGTTCACCAAGGCCACCGGCATCAAGGTCGTCTACGACGTCTACGACAGCAACGAAGTGCTGGAAGCCAAGCTGCTGGCCGGCAAGTCCGGCTACGACGTGGTGGTGCCGTCGAACAACTTCCTCGCCAAGCAGATCAAGGCCGGCGTCTACATGCCGCTGGACAGGTCCAAGCTGCCGAACTGGAAGAACCTCAACCCGGACCTGATGAAGACCCTCGAGATCAGCGACCCGGGCAACAAGTTCGCCATCCCCTACATGTGGGGCACCATCGGCCTGGGCTACAACCCGGACAAGGTCAAGGCCGTGCTCGGCGACAACGCCCCGGTGGATTCCTGGGACCTGGTGTTCAAGCCCGAGAACATCCAGAAGCTCAAGCAGTGCGGCGTGAGCTTCCTCGACTCGCCCACCGAGATGCTGCCGGCGGCCCTGCACTACCTGGGCTACAAGCCCGACAGCAATGATCCGAAGGAGATCAAGGCGGCCACCGCGCTGTACCAGAAGATCCGTCCGTACATCACCTACTTCCATTCCTCCAAGTACATCTCGGACCTGGCCAACGGCAACATCTGCGTCGCCGTCGGCTACTCGGGCGACGTCTACCAGGCCAAGGCCCGCGCCGCGGAAGCGAAGAACAACGTCCACGTGCTCTACAACATTCCGAAGGAAGGCGCCGGCGCCTTCTTCGACACCGTGGCCATTCCGAAGGACGCCGAGAACCCCGAAGGCGCGCTGCAGTGGGTCAACTTCCTGCTCGAGCCGCAGGTGATCGCCGAGATCAGCAACGTCACCTCCTTCCCCAACGGCAACGCTGCCGCCACCGCGCTGGTGAACGAGGAAATCCGCAACGACCCGGGCATCTATCCGAAGGAAGAGGTGATGAAGAAGCTGTACGCCTTCCCGGACCTGCCGGCCAACACCCAGCGCCTGATGACCCGCAGCTGGACCACCATCAAGACCGGCAAGTAAGCCGCACCCGGGAGATAACGCACCAGGACGGTGCAATGGCAAGAAAAACGCCCCCTTTTCGCCCAGCGAGAGGGGGCGTCTCGCTTTCCGCTTCCCGCCCGGCGGCGCTGCCTTCCGTCGTCCGCGGGCTCGAATTCCCATCGTACTCCAGGCATGATGGCGTCGAGACATCACTGCATTTTCCCGCGCAACGGAAGCCATCGGTCGGGCCGGGCAACCGCACCGCCATGGACCGAGGCGCCAGCGCGCCGGGCCGGCGCGTGCCTGCGCCCGCCCCCGCCGCACCGTCCCGGGGCGCACCCAGGAGCCCAGGCATGACCGCCTACCCCGACACCAACCCGCCACCGCTGCCCGAGCGCCCCGCCGAGGACTACCTGGCCGAGCGCGTCGCCACGCTGTTCTCCACCAGCCCGTCCACCGCGGTGGGCAACGTGTTCTCCGGCACCATGGTGTTCGGCGTCTACCATGCCAGCGCGCCCCTGCTCGGGCGCTGCCTTTGGCTCGCCGTGCTGGTGCTGCTGATGAGCGTGCGCCTGGGCCTGGTGTACGCCTGGCGGCGCAACCCGCAGCGCCTGGCGCCGCAGACCTGGGCGCGCCTGACCATGCTGCAGTGCGGCGCCGTGGGGCTGGCCTGGGGCATCGGCGCCATCTGGCTGATGAGCTACGGCACGCCCTACGAGGACGTGATCTACGGCTGCATCGCCCTGGCCTCGGTGATGGTGGCCATGAGCAACGTGTCCTACTGGCCGGCGCACCTGGCCTTCCACGTGCCCATGTTCTTCTTCCTGGGCATCGCCTATTTCCGCGACCCCGAGCCCCAGGCGACCTTCCTGGCGGTCTCCGCCTGGGTGGTCTGCCCGTTCATCGCGGAAATGGGCCGGCGCCTGCAGATCCGCTTCAACGAGGCGCTCAAGCTGGCCTGGGAACACCAGGTGCTGGCGCACAAGTACGCGCTGGCCAACCAGGAGCTGGCGGTGCTCAGCCGCACCGACGACCTCACCCGCATCGCCAACAAGCGCCACCTGGACGAGACGCTCAAGCGCGAATGGCACCGCTGCGCGCGGCACGCCGAGCCGCTTAGCGTGCTGATGCTGGATATCGACCACTTCAAGCTCTACAACGATGGCTACGGCCACCTCGCCGGCGACGTCGGCATCCGCCGCGTGGCCGAGGCCATCCGCGACAACGTGCGCGAGCACTGCGACTTCGTCGCGCGCTTCGGCGGCGAGGAGTTCACCGTGGTCATGCCCGGCGCCGACCTGGCCAGCGCCTGCGCCATCGGCGAGCGCATCCGCGCCGCCGTCGAGGCCCTGCAACTGCCCCACGCCTGGGCCGCCCGCGGCCACCTGACGGTGAGCATCGGCGTGGCCTCCACCGCCCAGGGCCCGGTGGCCAGCCAGGAAGCCCTGGTGGGCAACGCCGACGTGGCCCTGTACGCCGCCAAGCACGGCGGGCGCAACCGGGTGGAAGCCTTCAGCGGCGACCCGGCCAAGGCGCCGCTGCCGCCCGGCAAGGTCGAACTGCCCGGCTGACCGGCCGGGCCGCCCCCGCAGGAAAGCTTTAGACGCGGCGCCCGCTCAAGGGCGCGGCCGGCGCGTGCCCGGCGATCTTCCGTGAAAATGTTCAGTATAATTTTCACGAAAAGGCCTGATCCGTAAAAAATAATGGACCGATATTTATCGAATTAAATAAAAAACCATTTAAATACAGAGACTTGAAAACGAAATCGCCATGAATTTCGGCCATTATTTTTAACGATCGAAAGCGAAATTGTTTGACATATTTTACGGCTCTGGCAGGCTGGTGGGCAGGCTTCGACCGTTTGCGGGCGCTTCCAGCCCCGCTACGGCAGTGCTCGGAGCCCCAGGTAGCGCCCTCCCGGCCGCGCCTGCACATAAACGACAGGCCGAGCCTGTCCCAAGGTGACATATGTCCAACAGCAACATTGGCAATAACAATCAGAAACTCCGCAAGCCCGTCGTCCTGATGTCCATGGGCGCCCAGGAACGCAAGGGCCACGACTATCAGGTGATGACCCACAAGTACATCACCCCGATCAGCGACATCGCCGGTTGCGTGCCGGTCCTGGTGCCGACCTGCTGCGGTACCGACGATCTCGAGCAGTACCTCGACATGGCCGACGGCGTCTACCTCACCGGCGCCGGCAGCAACATCGATCCGGCCCTCTACGGCCAGGAAAACGAAACCCCCGGCAAGGCCCAGGACAAGCAGCGCGACCTCTTCGACCTGCCCCTGATCAAGGCCGCCATCGCCCGTGGCCTGCCGATCTTCGGCATCTGCCGCGGCATGCAGGAAATCAACGTGGCGCTGGGCGGCGACATTTACCAGAAGGTCTACGCCGAGCCCGGCTTCAACGACCACCGGGAAAACCCCGAAGACCCGGTCGAGGTGCAATACGCCCCGGCGCACAGCGTGCGCGTGGCGCAGAACACCTGGCTGCACAAGCTGCTGCAGACCGACTCGATCCAGGTCAACTCGCTGCACGGCCAGGGCCTGAAGAACCTCGGCAAGGGCCTGGAGCCCATCGCCCACGCCGAAGACGGCCTGGTCGAGGCGATCCACGCGCCGAGCCTGTCGCCCTTCCTCTTCGCGGTGCAGTGGCACCCGGAATGGCAGGCGCTGAAGAACCCCGATTCGGTGAAGATCTTCCAGGCCTTCGGCGACGCGTGCCGCCAGCAGGTCAAGAAGAAACAGGCCCGCTACGGCAACGCTGCCTGAGCGGGTGCCGAAAGGCGCTGATGAAAAAGCCGCTCCTCCTCATGGGGGAGCGGCTTTTTCGTTTGTGCGGCGTTCGGGCCACTGCAGAGGCTGGCAGTTGCCTGCGCGTCCGCGATAGCCGGTGATATCGGCGTGATTCGCGGATGAGCGAGCATGGCTTTTCGTAGGATGGTGTTGAGCGAAGCGATACCCATCACCACCGCATGGGTTTCGCCAAGGCTCAACCCATCCGTTGAGGCGCGCTTCGGCGCAGCCGCCAAGACAGTTGCGCCTACGTTGCAGGCGAGCGCGGCTTTTCGTAGGAGCGAGGGGGCGCCTGGTCCTTGCTCGCGAATGGAGTTTGCCGGTGGCGTGAAGTGCCAGGCTCAAGAACACCCTCTCCCCAACCCTCTCCCGCAAGCGGGAGAGGGGGCTGTCCTGAGCGGCCTGGAGGTCAGGCACCATCCTTCCCCTTCGCCACTCTCGCGAACGCTGGGATAGACAGGCGTTTCAGGCTGACTCTGGATTCACCACTCACGCCGAACGGCCCCCTCTCCCTCCGGGAGAGGACTGGGGTGAGGGAACGGAGTCAACCGATACACCGCAGTCGCAAGGCACCCTTCGCGAGCAAGCTCGCTCCTACCCTCACCATTCCCGCGAACGCTGGGATAGACAGGCATTTCAGGCTGACTCTGGATTCACCACTCACGCCAAACGGCCCCCTCTCCCTCCGGGAGAGGGCTGGGGTGAGGGAACGGAGGCAACCGATACACCGCAACCGCCAGGAGGTTCGCGAGCAAGCTCGCTCCTACACTCCCATCATCACTGCGACGTCCCCGCCGCCGGGAACACCCGCTGAATCCGGTCGGCCAGCGCCAACGCCCGCTCGCTCTTGGTGAACAGCAACAGATAGTCATGATCGGACTTGGCCGCCGGGGCGATGCGGTACTCCAGCGGCCCCTGCACCACCTGCTGGCCCACCGGCACGCGGAAGGTGGCCACGCATTCGAGCACGCCGCTGTCCGGGTCCTTCTCGAGGATGGCCGCGTCGCGCAGCTCCACGTCCTTGAGCAGGTCGCCGCGGCCGGACAGCGGGCCGTCGGTGAACACCTTCACCAACTGGTCGCGCATGTCCTTGCTGGCGCACACTTCCGCTTCCTTGCCGCCGCAGGCGCCGAGCAGCACCGCGACACCGATCATTGGCAACAGCTTGTAGTTCATCATTCACCCATGGCGTGACTTGGTGGGAGTTTGAGTCAGCGCTAAGGGAAAAATTCCCATACCTCAGCGCTTTCCGTAATCCGTCCCACGCAGCGCGAAGCGCGCAGCCAGCCGCCGCGGCAGCCCCCAGTCGCGCTGCATACCCGCCGCGGCCAGGAGGATGGCCGCCACGCCCAGCCACTGCGCGAGGCCCAGGCGGTGGCCGAACACCACCCAGTCCACCAGGATCGCCGCCACCGGGTAGATGAACGACAGCGCGCCGGTCAGCGCCGTCGGCAGTTTCTGAATGGCGCCGTAGAGCAGCACGTACATCAGCCCGGTGTGGACGATGCCGAGGGTGGCCAGGCAGGCCCAGGCCGACGGCTGCTGCGGCAGCGCCGAGAGGTTGGCCAGGGGCGCCAGCAGCAACACGCCGCTGCATACCTGCACCAGCGCGATCAGGTGCGGCGGCACCGCCTGCAGGCGCTTGACGATCAGCGCGGCGAAGGCATACAGCAGCGCCGCGCCCAGGGCCAGGGCGATGCCGCCCAGGTAGTCGCTGCCCGGCCCGCCGCTGCCATGGGCGCTGACGATGGCCAGCATGCCGGCGAAGGACAGCGCCAGCCAGCCGAGCTTGCGCGCGCTGAGCTTCTCGCCGAGGAACACCGCGGCCAGCAGCACCAGCATGAAGGGCTGGGTGTTGTACACCGCGGTGCCAATGGCGATGGACGCCCGCGAATAGGAGGCGAACAGCAGCACCCAGTTGCCGACGATGGCCACCCCGCTGAGCAGCGCCAGGCCGAAGGCGGCAAGGCTCAGCACGCCCGGGCGCAGCAGGCCGAGCAGGGCGCAGGCCAGCAGCAAGGTGGCGGCGCCGAACACGCAGCGCCAGAACACCACGTCCAGCACCGGCTGGCCGGACACCAGCACCAGCCAACCGATGGTGCCGCAGATCAGCATGGCCGCGGTCATCTCCAGGGTGCCGCGTTGAAGGGACTTGTCCATGGGGCTTCCTCCTGCAAGGTGTGCCTACAGCATGACAAGGCGCCACCCTGTCCTTCCATCGCAAACGCAAGGCACTCTCGAAATACTGCCTTTACTATCAAGGCATCTGCCCACAATCACCTAACGAGCCGAAGATGACCGACGAAATCGACCAGTTGCTGATCGCCGCCCTGATGGAAGACTCGCGCCTGTCGCTCAAGGCCCTGGCCCAGGTCAGCGGCCTCTCCGCGCCCAGCGTCGGCGAACGCCTGCGCAAGCTGGAGGACCGCGGGGTGATCCGCGGCTACACCCTGGAGGTGGACCCGAAGGCCTTCGGCTACCTGCTCCAGGCCATCGTCCGCGTGCGCCCGCTGCCCGGCCGGCTGCACGAGGTGGAACGGCAGATCCAGGCCATCCCCGAGTTCACCGAGTGCGACAAGATCACCGGCGACGACTGCTTCGTCGCCCGCCTGTGCGTGCGCGACATGGAGCAGCTGGACACCCTGCTCGACCGCCTCAACGCCTACGCCGAGACCAGCACCGCCATCGTCAAGAAGACCCCGGTCAAGCGCCGCCTGCCGCCCATGGCCTGAGGCGGGCGCCAGCAGCAATAGGCAAGAATGCGGCAGCATCGAGCGCCGTCCTTCCAGGGCGCGGCGCCCATACTGGTGGCGTCCGCCGTTGCGCGAGGCAGCGGCGCCTTCCCTGCCCCCTCCCGAGGATTGCTCGCCATGCGCTACAGAAAGTTCGGCAACACCGGTCTGTTCGTCTCGGAACTCTGCCTGGGCACCATGACCTTCGGCGGCGAAGGCCAGCTGTGGAGCCAGATCGGCAAGCTGCAGCAGGCCGAGGCCGAGCAGCTGGTCGGCGCGGCCCTGGCGGCCGGCATCAACTTCATCGACACCGCCGACGTGTATTCCGAGGGCCGCTCCGAGGTCATCACCGGCCAGGCCCTGAAGAACCTCGGCGTGCCCCGCGAGGACGTGGTGATCGCCACCAAGGTGTTCGGCGAGACCGGCACCCGCGGCGCCAACTCCCGCGGCCTGTCGCGCTACCACATCGCCGGCGGCGTGCAGGCCAGCCTGGAGCGCCTGCAGCTGGACCACATCGACCTCTACCAGGTGCACGGCTTCGACCCGGCCACGCCGATCGAGGAAACCCTGCGCGCCCTCGACGACTTGGTGCGCCAGGGCCTGGTGCGCTACGTCGGCGTCTCCAACTGGGCGGCCTGGCAGATCATGAAGGCCCTGGGCATCGCCGAGCGCCTGGGCCTGGCCCGCTTCGAGTCGCTGCAGGCCTACTACAGCATCGCCGGCCGCGACCTGGAGCGCGAACTGGTGCCGCTGCTGCGCAGCGAGAAGGTCGGTCTGATGGTCTGGAGCCCCCTGGCCGGCGGCCTGCTCAGCGGCAAGTACGGCCGCGGCGGCGAGGCCGAGGCCGGCAGCCGACGCACCCAGTTCGACTTCCCGCCGGTGAACCGCGAACGCGCCTACGACTGCATCGACGCCATGCGCGGCATCGCCGAAGCCAAGGGCGTATCGGTGGCGCAGGTGGCCCTGGCCTGGCTGCTGCATCAGGAGGCGGTGACCAGCGTGATCATCGGCGCCAAGCGCCTGGAGCAATTGGAGGACAACATCGCCGCCACCCAGGTCGAGCTGAGCGCCGAAGAACTGGCCACCCTCGACCAGGTCAGCGCGCTGCCGGCCGAGTACCCCGGCTGGATGCTCGAACGCCAGGGCGAGTACCGCCGCGGCCAGTTGGGCGGGCGCTAAGCAGGCGCTCTGCGCGCGATTCGCAGGCAGGGCCCCGGCCACCCCGGCGCCCTGCCCCGGCCTACCGCTCATGCGGAAATCCTGAGCATTCGCCGCCGTCGTCAGTCGCATCCATCAGGCAGGCCCCGCGCCTGCCTTTTCGCTTGCGCCCTTCCCACAGCAGAGGACTGACGACATGAGCGTGAACATCGACAACCTGACCATCGGCCTGCCCGTCCCCCGCTCGGCCACCAACCCGGTGGCCCTGGAGATCCCCGGCAGCCAGGCGCTGCAGCAGTACCCGGAGCTGGTCACGCGCCAGCCCGACGGCAGCGTGCAGTTCACCGCGCCGACCCTCGGCGCATCCAGCAAGAGCACCCAGCGCACCCGCTGCGAATGGAAGGAGGCGAAGTACTGGCTGCTGGAAAGCGCGCGCGAGCACAGCAACCGCCAGGAGATGACGCTGACGCGGGTGAACTCGGCGCAGAAGGTGGTGATCTCGCAGATGCACGTGCTCAACGACGACAGCCCGGTGGTCAAGGTGTTCTGGAACAAGGGCAAGATCACCCTGGGCTTTCGTCAGCACTTCGACCAGCCCGACCCGGTGAACAGCACGGTGCTGGACAAGGTGCCGCTGGGCGCACGCTTCAGCATCCTCATCCACGCCACCGCCTCGGCCGTGATCACGGTGCAGGCCAGCTGCGACGGGCGCACCTCCAACCTCGCGCCCATGACCCTCGACCCGGACTGGGCCGGCCACGCCTTCGACTTCCACGGCGGGGTGTACAACCAGGTCGACTACACCAGCGCCACCCTGGCCACGGACGGTTCGGTGTGCATCATCCATGACCTGCAGCTGAGCCACGTCTAGCGTGCGGCTTTGCTTCCGCGCCCGAACGCGGCAAGCTCGGGGGCCCAGCCAAGGAAACCGCCATGACCGCCCCCGAGCCCCAGCCACGCCTCACCGGCGAGCACGCCGAACTCCTGCCCCTGGCCAGCGAACAGGCCGGCGAACTCCTCGCCGCGGCGGCCGACGGCGAGCTGTGGAAGCTCAAGGTCACGGTGGTGCCGGGGCCGGGCAGCATCGACGCCTACCTGGACAAGGCCCTGGCCGGGCGCGACGCTGGCACGGTGCTGCCCTTCGCCATCCGCGACCGGCGCAGCGGGCGCATCGTCGGCAGCACGCGCTTGTGGAAAATCGACCGCGCCAACCGCAAGCTGGAGATCGGCCACACCTGGCTGGCCGCCTCGGCGCAGCGCACGGCGATCAACACCGAGGCCAAGTTCCTGCTGCTGGAATACGCCTTCGAAGTCATGCACTGCGTGCGCGTGCAGTTCACCACCGACGTGCTCAACGAGAAGTCCCGCGCCGCCCTCCTGCGCCTGGGCGCGGTGCAGGAGGGCATCGTCCGCCACGAGCGGATCATGCCCGACGGGCGCAAGCGCGACTCGGTGCGCTTCAGCATCATCGACGACGAATGGCCGGCGGTGAAGGCCGCGTTACTGGCGCGCCTGGGCCGCAGCTGAAGCTCAGCCACCGCGCCGAGCTCGACTCAGCCTGAGCAGAACAGGGACGGGCCAGCCTGCACAAATGCACCTGAAACCAATACCTGGGCGCAGCGAACGCGTTGCCGAACAAAGAAATGGCCACTAGCCACTATCAATGTTAGTCTGCGCCGCCACCAGCAAGTGGCGGTTTTGTGACATGACATGGAGTGACAGGATGTTCGTTAAACGCATTATCGCCGGGGCCGCGCTGATCGCCCTGTGCAGCGGCTGCGCCAGCGGCCTGAGCGCCCCACAGAAAGCCGAGTACGCCCGCTACGAGGCCAAGGGTCAACTGATCGAGGAGAAGAGCCCCGGAGCCGGCGCGGCGCTTGGCCTGCTGCCGGGCGGCGGCTCCTTCTACGGTCGCGAGTACGGCTACGGCGTACTCAACCTGCTGCTGTGGCCGCTGTCGATTCTCTGGGACCCGGTCAGCGGATATGACGCTGCCAAGTCGATCAACTACCAGGCCACCCGCGCCAACCTCGAGTCGAAGTCGGAAAAGGAACTCAGCGCTCTCGACGACCAATTGAAGAACGGCCAGATCGATCTCGCCGCCTACACACTGGAAAAGCGCAAGATCGACAAGAAATACGGCACCGACTGAACCGCCGCCTCAGCGCTTGCCAGCGCGCGCCAGGCAGCGCTGGTAGCGCTCGTCCACGCGCTGGGCGAACCAGGCGGTGGTGAGGTTGCGGGTGATCTTCGGGCTGTGCAGGGTGATGCCCGGCAGCACCGCCCGGGCCAGGGGCTTGCCTTCGTTCTTCTCGGCCAGGGCGAAGACCTTGGCGTAGAGCTTCGTCTCGCCGAATTCGGCGCGCTCGCCCTGCTCCAGGTCGCGGCGGATCTGGCTGTCGCTCAGGCCCAGGCGCGGGCCCAGGGTGCGCACCGCCAGTTCGGTGGCGCCGGCGGCGCTGGAGTCGTAGCGGATCAGGTCGCCGTCCAGCGCCAACGGGATGCCGGTGGCCAGGCTCACCGCGCGCTGGAAGGCGGCGTTGCGGCTGGCGTACCAGCCGGCGTTGAAGTCGGCGAAGCGGTACAGCGGCCGCTGGTAGTCCGCCGGGTAGCCCAGCAGGTGGGCGATGCCGAAGTACATGCCGCCGCGGCGGCTGAACACTTCCTGGCGCACGCTGCCTTTCAGCGGGTACGGGTAGCCCTCGGCGTGCTGCTCGGCGAAGGCCACGCTGACCTGCATCGGCCCGCCGGTGCGCACCGGGTTGAAGCGGCCGAACAGTTGCTGGCCGAGCGGCACCATGCCGATGAAGTCGTCGAAGATGGCGCTCAGCTCGCGCTCGCTGCGCACCGCGTCCAGGCGCTGGCTGTAGCTCTTGCCGGTGGGCGACTTCAGCGCCAGGGCGGCGTCGAGCAGGAAGTTGGGGATGTGCAGGCGCGCGGCGCGCTTCTGCATCTCGCCGCGGGCGATGCGGCCCAGGCCCGGCACCTGCGGGTCGGACTGGAAGTTGGACTCCTGCTCGGTGATCGCCAGCACCGAGCAGAGGTTCTCGGTGCTCGGGCGGATGCGCTGGGCGGCGAAGGCCGCCTGGATGTCCGTGGCCCAGCCACTGCGGTCGCTCACCTTGGCCGGCATCAGTTGCGCCAGGGTGGCGCGCACCTGCGCCGGCGTCGGCTCCGGCGCCTGACGGGCGGACTGCGAGCTGCAGCCGGCCAGGGCCAGCAGGCCGAGGGCGATGCCCAGGGCGCGCCAGGGCATTTTGGCGGGACGGGCGAGCACAATGGCGATGGCGGACATGGACGCTTCCTGACGACGAGACGCCGCGACCATCGCAGAAATGCCCTTTCCAGGCCAGCCCAAGGCGCCGACTTGCAGGCCCCTGGCCAGCCTCTAAGCTCGAACTCATGGCCCCGGGATTGGAGGTGAACGATGGACATCAAGGAACTCCGCAAGCAGGGCAAGGACGCCCGCGACAAGTGCCCGCGCAGCAGCCATTCCGAACCCGGGAAAATCGACCGCGACCCGCTGCCGCTGATCGAGGCCTCCAGCGCCGGCCGCGTGCAATCCCTGGTGGCGCTGCGCTACGGGCGCATGCTGGTGTCGCCCTTCACCTTCTTCCGCGGCAGCGCCCTGCTCCAGGCCCACGACCTCTCGGGCACCCCGGACATGGGCATGGAGCTGCCGATCTGCGGCGACTGCCACCTGATGAATTTCGGCGGCTTCGCCTCCCCCGAGCGCAACCTGCTGTTCAACGTCAACGACTTCGACGAGGTCCACCCCGGCCCCTGGGAGTGGGACCTCAAGCGCCTGGTGGCGAGCTTCCTGATCGCCGCCCGCGACCTGCGCCACGGCGAGAGCGTGGAAGAGAGCGCCTGCCACGAGCTGGTCGCCTCCTACCAGCAGAACATGGCCGAGTGCGCCGAGATGGGCGCCCTGGAGCTGTGGTATGGGCGCATCGACTACGAGGTGGCGCTGGAGCAGGAGAAGGAAAAGGACCTGCGCGAGCACGTGCAGCGCGCCATCGAGAAGGCCAACCGGCGCACCCACGCCGAGCTGCTGCCGAAGATCGCCGAGCGCGACGCCAAGGGCCGCCTGCAGATCCGCGACGACCTGCCGGAAATCTTCCACCTGCACGCCTCGACCTCGCTGCTGGACAAGGACGACGACTGGATGGACCTGGAGCACTGGCAGGACCTGCACGACACCTTCATGCGCGACTACCGTTCCACCCTGCAGGCCGACCGCCGCGACCTGCTCGACCGCTTCGAGGTGCAGGACCTGGTGTTCAAGGTAGTAGGCGTGGGCAGCGTCGGCACCCGCTGCCTGGTGGCGCTGCTGATCGACGCCCAGGAACAGCCGCTGTTCCTGCAGTACAAGGAAGCCCGTCCCTCGGTGCTGGCCGGCTACGTGCGCAGCAAGCTGCGCACCCGCCACCAGGGCCAGCGGGTGGTGGACGGCCAGCGCCTGATGCAGTCGGCCAGCGACCTCTTCCTCGGCTGGACCACCGGCCCCGGCGGCCGCCACTTCTACGTGCGCCAGCTGCGCGACATGAAGGTCTCGGCGGAACTGGAGACCTTCGACGAAAACGCCTTCCTCGCCTACGCCCGCGTCTGCGGCCGCGCCCTGGCCTGCGCCCACGCCAAGTCCGGCGGCCAGGCGGCGAGGATCGCCGGCTACATCGGCAAGAGCGATGCGCTGAACGATGCGCTGGTGCATTACGCCAAGGCTTATGCGCTGCAGAACGAACGGGACTTCGAGCGGTTCCAGCGCGCTTGTCGCAAAGGGCAGTTGGAGGCGCGCTCGGAGGCGGATTTCGTGGCGGATCGGATGCCGTAGGGCGTATAACCATTCGCGGTTATACGCCGCTACACGAAGCCAACGCCAAGGTCAGCCCCGGAGCCGCCGGGAACCAAGGCGTTCTACCGGGCAGGTTTGGTGTGCCCCCTCAAGAGCGCCCTCTCCCTAACCCTCTCCCTGAAGGGAGAGGGGACCGTTGGGCAGAAATGGGAGCTCTGGAGTTAGCCGGCAATCTCGGTGCTATCCGGCTGAAACTGGCCTTTCCGCTGGCACGGACAAGCCCCCTCTCCCTTCAGGGCGGGGCGCGCAGCCGAGGGCTGGGGAGAGGGTGCTCTTGAACCCAACACCGCAGCCACCGACAAACTCCATTCGCGAGCAAGCTCGCTCCTACGAAAAGCGCCATAGCGTAGGGCCGTTCGCGGTTATACGCCGTTAGATCGGGCTCACCCCTCCAGCGACTCCGTCCCCAGCTCGTTCCACACTTCCTCCGCCAGGTGGAAGGTGGCGTTGGCCGCCGGGATGCCGCAGTAGATCGCGCTTTGCAGCAGCACTTCCTTGATCTCCTCGCGGCTCACGCCGTTGTTGCGGGCGGCGCGCAGGTGCAGTTTCAGTTCGCCTTCGCGGTTCATGCCGATGAGCATGGCGATGGTCACCAGGCTGCGGGTGTGCCGCGGCAGGCCGGGGCGGGTCCAGATGTCGCCCCAGGCGTGGCGGGTGATCATTTCCTGGAACTCTTCGTTGAAGGCGGTGCGGTTCTGCAGGCTGCGGTCGACATGGGCGTCGCCCAGCACCGCGCGGCGCACCTGCATGCCGGCTTCGTAGCGTTGTTTCTCGTCCATCGGGTTCTCTCTCGCTTGTCTGTCGCGCCTCAGCCGAGGCGCGCGTGTTCTTCCAGGGCGCGTTCCACCCAGCGGCGGCACTGGCCCAGGTAATGGGCCGGGTCGAGCAACTGGTCGAGTTCGGCTTCGCTCAATTGCGCGCAGACCTCGGCGTTGCCGCCCAGCACCTGGCGCAGGTGCGCGCCTTCGGCCACGGCCTGGCGGCAGCATTGCTCCACCAGGTGGTGCGCGGCGTCGCGGCCGATGCGCCGGGCCAGGGCGATGCTCACCGCCTCGGCCAGCACCAGGCCGCGGGTCAGGTCGAGGTTGCGGGCCATGCGCTGGGCGTCCACTTCCAGGCCCGGCACTACCAGCAGCGCCTGCTGTAGCGCGCCGGAGACCAGGCAGCAAAGCTCCGGCAGGCTTTCCCATTCGGCATGCCACAGGCCGAGGCTGCGCTCGTGTTCCTGGGGCATCGCGCTCAGCATGGTCGCCACCAGGCCCGGCGCGCGGGTGGCGGCGCCGATCAGCACGGCGGCACCCACCGGGTTGCGCTTGTGCGGCATGGTCGAGGAGCCGCCCTTGCCCGGCGCGGAAGGTTCGAAGACCTCGCCGGCCTCGGTCTGCATCAGCAGGCTGAGGTCGCGGCCGAGCTTGCCCAGGCTGCCGGCCACCAGGCCGAGCCAGGCGGCGAATTCGACGAGGCGGTCGCGCTGGGTGTGCCAGGGCTGTTCCGGCAGTTGCAGGCGCAGCTCCTCGGCCAGCGCCTCGGCCACGGCGAAGCCGTCGTCGCCCAGCGCCGCCAGGCTGCCGGAGGCGCCGCCGAACTGCAGGCTGAGCAGGCGCGGCTTGAGTTCGGCCAGGCGCTCGCGGTGACGGGTGACCGCGCCGAGCCAGCCGGCGATCTTCATGCCCAGGGTCACCGGGGTGGCGTGTTGCAGCCAGGTGCGCCCGGCCATGGGCACGTCGGCGTGCTGGCGCGCCTGTTCGGCCAGGGCCGCGCCCAGCCGCGCCAGGTCGTCTTCCAGCAGGCCGACGGCGGCGCGCAGTTGCAGCACCAGGCCGCTGTCCATGGCGTCCTGGCTGGTGGCGCCGAAGTGCACGTAGCGCTCGGCCTGCGCGTCCGTCGCGGCGACCTGCCGGCCCAGCGCCTTGGCCATGGGGATGGCCGAGTTGCCGGCGCTGCAGATGGCCGTGGCCAGGGCGTCGAAGTCGTACAGCTCGGCGCGGCAGGCGGCCTCGATGGGTGCCACCGCGCTGGCCGGGATCACCCCGCAGCGCGCCTCGGCGCGGGCCAGGGCGGCCTCGAAGTCGAGCATGCCCTGCAGGCGCGCGCGGTCGCAGAACAGCTCGCGCATCGCCGGCTGGGTGAAGTAGGCGTCGAAAAGTCGGTTGCTCACGCAAGGGCTCCAGTTTTCTTCGTCATCAGGCACAGCCTACGCCATGCCGTGAACGCCGACGGGCGGACCGCTCGCGCGGCCCGCCCGTTCAGGCGCCGGAACGCATCAGAAATCGAAGAACACTGTCTCGCCTTCGCCCTGGATGCGGATGTCGAAACGATAGGCCAGCTGGCCGTTCACTTCGCAGCGGCGGGCCACCAGGGTCTCGCGGCGCGGCGCTTGTTCGATCAGGTTGAGCACCGGGTCCTTGGCGTTGGCTTCGGCTTCGTCCTCGAAGTACAGGCGCGTCTGCAGGTGGATGTTGATGCCGCGGGCGAACAGCGACACGTTGATGTGCGGCGCCTGCGGGCGGCCGTCGGCGGCCTTGGTCACGCCCGGCTTGATGGTCTTCAGCGTCCACTCGCCGGCATCGAAGGTGGTGGCGGTGCGGCCGAAGCCGTTGAACGCCTTCTCGGCGTCGTAGCGGCTGTCGTAGTTGCCTTCGTGGTCGGCCTGCCAGAACTCCAGGAAGGAGTCGCGCACCAGGTGGCCGTTGCCGTCGTAGACGTGGCCCAGCAGCAGGATGTGCTCGCCGGCGGCGCCGGGCTTGGCCATCTGGTTCCAGATTTCCAGGTCGCGGGTCGGGTTGCCGGCCGCTTCCAGGGCCAGGCCGATGTGCACGTAGGGGCCGGCGGTCTGCGAGGGGGTTTCGGGGAGCAGTTGAACGGGCATGGCGAAGCTCCTCAGCGATTCTCGAAGTGGGTCTGGCGCTGGCCGCGCAGGACGATGTCGAAGCGGTAGGCCAGGCAATCCATGGGGTTGGCCATGCCCATGTCCAGGCGCGCGATCAGGCTCTGCACCGCCTCGGGGTTGGCGATCGACTTGACGATGGGGCACATGGGGATCAGCGGGTCGCCCTCGAAGTACAGCTGGGTGATCAGCCGGGTGGCGATGGATGGGCCGCTGATGGAGAAGTGGATGTGCGCCGGGCGCCAGTCGTTGGGGCCGTTGCGCCACGGGTAGGGGCCGGGCTTGATGGTGCGGAAGATGTAGCGGCCGTCGCTGTCGGTGATGGCGCGGCCGACGCCGCCGAAGTTCGGGTCCAGCGGCGCCAGGTAGCGGTCGTTCTTGTGCCGGTAGCGGCCGCCGGCGTTGGCCTGCCACATTTCCACCAGGGTGTTGGGCACCGGCTTGCCGTACTGGTCGACGACGCGACCGTGGACGACGATGCGCTCGCCGATGGGCAGGGCGCCGGTGTTGAAGTTGAGCAGCAGGTCGTTGTCGTGCTCGCCGAACTTCAGGTGCGAAAAGTCCGGGCCGGTGGTCTCGGAGATCGACTGCGGGATGCTCACCAGCGCCTGGCGCGGGGAGCGGGCGACGGAGGTCTTGTAGTCGGGGGTGAGGGCTTTGGGGTGCCAGTTGCGGTCACGGATGACGAACCGGCTGCTGTCCACTTCGGACATGGCGGTCTCCTGTTGTTGGAGTTATAGGAGCCTGTAGGGCACCAGGCATGTGCTCCGCAGTTTCCGCCAGCTCGACGCGCAGGAAAATTGAAAAGCTGCCCGCAACCCATAACCAAATGGTTATGGATAAACCCCTTCGCGGTATTCCTGCCCCACCTCGCGCAGCACCTCCTGGCACCAGTGCGCGCCGAGGGACAGCGGCAGCGAGGCGTTGCTGCAGATGCCCACCGAGCCGCCGGCCTCCTGCAGCTGCGGCGCCAGCTCGGCCAGCTCGCCCTTGCCCAGGGCCGCGCGCACCGCGTCCAGCGGCGCCATCCACACCGCGTCGCTGTCGTCGACGTAGCGCCGGCTCAGGCTCAGCGAGAGGGTTTCCAGGCGCCGCGACGACTGGCGCAGGCCGTGCTCGACGAACAGGCTGTCGACGCGCTTGCGGATGGTGGTGCCGGCGGTGGGCAGCACCAGCGGGTATGCCTCCAGCTCCGCCGCGTCCAGCGGCCGTCCCAGCAGCGGGTGGCCGGCGCGCACCACCAGGGTCAGCGGCTCGTTGTACAGGTGTTCGAAGGTCAGGCCCTGGATCTGCGGGCTGTCGGTCATGCGCCCGACCACCAGGTCCAGCTCGCCGACGCGCAGTTGCGAGAGCAGGTGCGCGCTGGGCCCGGTGACCACGCTGACCACCAGCGCCCCATGGCGCGCGTGCAGGCGCCGCACCACTTCCGGGAGGAAGGCGCCCTCCACGGTGGAAAGTACGCCCAGGCGCGCGCTGCTGGCCGCGTATTCGCCGCCGCGCAGGCTCTCCACGCCGTCGCGCAGGGCCTGCACGCAGGGCCCGGCGTAACGCAGGAAGGCGATGCCGGCCTCGGTCAGCACGGCGCCGCCCTTGCCGCGCTCGAACAGGCTGGCGTCGAGCACTTCCTCCAGCTCCTTGAGCGTCTTCGACACCGCCGGCTGGCTCACCGCCAGGCGGTCGGCGGCGCGCGCCAGGCTGCCCAGGCGGGCCACTTCGAGGAAGCACAGCAGGTGGCGGAACTTGATGCGTGAGTCGATGTTCATCGGTTACCCCGGAAGGCCCTGGGCGACTGCCCGGTGCCGCGCTTGAAGAATCGCGAGAAGTACGCCGGCTCCGAGAAGCCCAGCTGGTCGGAGACCTCCTGCACGGTCATGTCCGTGTACACCAGGTTGCGCTTGGCCTCCAGCAGCAGGCGCTGGCTGATCAGCTGCAGCGCCGAGACGCCGGCCAGGCGCCGGCACAGGGCGTTGAGGTGCGCCGCGCTGATGCCCAGGCGCTCGGCGTAGCGCTCGATCGGCAGGTGCTCGCGCAAGTGTTCCTCCACCAGCCGGCGGAACGCCTGCAGGTGCTCGCGGCCACGGTCCGGCGCGGCGCTGGCGGCGTGGCTGGCCTGCAGGTGGCGGCGGCCCAGCCACACCAGCAGGGCGCTGACCAGCGAGCGCAGCATCAGCTCGCGGCCCGGCTCCTGGCGCGCGTATTCGCGCTCGATGGAGTCGAACAGGGTGCTCAGGTAGCGCTCGTCCTCACCCACCGCGTAACACTGCGGCTGTTCCAGCACGGCGCGGTCGAACTGGCGCAGCAGTTCCTCGGCGAAGGGCTGGGCCAGGCTGAGGACGTAGCCGTCGATCTGCGCGGTGAAGCGGAAGCCGTGCACGCACAGGGGCGGCGAGACCTGCACTGTGGCCTCGCGCACGCGGGTGACGCTGCCCTCCACTTCCAGCTCGGCCTCGCCGGCGCGCACGTAGAGCAGTTGCACCAGGTCGGCGTGGCGGTGCGGGCGGATCTCCCAGTCGTAGAGGCTGCTGCGCGACGGGATGGTCTCGCAGTGCAGGGGGTCGGGTGTCGGCCAGGCGTGGGTCTCGCCGTAGAGCTGGAACACCGGGACCGGATTCGAAGCGGGCGTCTTGTGCATTTATAGGCCGCCGGGGCTATCCACGAAAAATCCAGATTATCTGTTGGATATTGCCTTCTGCGCAGCGATTCATCCACCAAAAATGCAGGTGCCAATAACAACTACGCGGCCAGGGGGCGTGCCTACGACCAGGCCCCGGCCCGCGACGACGAGGAAAACAACAATGAAAACCCAGGTTGCCATCATCGGCGCCGGCCCTTCCGGCCTGCTGCTCGGCCAACTGCTGCAACGCGCCGGCATCGACAACGTCATCCTCGAACGCCAGAGCCCGGACTACGTGCTCGGGCGCATCCGCGCCGGGGTGCTGGAACAGGGCACCGTGGACCTGCTGCGCGAGGCCGGCGCCAATGCCCGCATGGACGCCGAAGGCCTGCCCCACGACGGCTTCGAACTGGTGCTGGACGGCCGCCGCGAACGCATTGACCTCAAGGGCCTGACCGGCGGCAAGAACGTGATGGTCTACGGCCAGACCGAAGTCACCCGCGACCTCATGGAAGCGCGCCAGGCCAGCGGCGCCCTGAGCATCTACGAAGCCGGCGACGTGCAACTGCACGAAGTACAGGGCGAGAAACCCTACGTCACCTTCAGCAAGGACGGCGAGACAGCGCGCCTGGACTGCGACTACATCGCCGGCTGCGACGGCTTCCACGGCGTGTCGCGGCAGACCATCCCGGCGGACAAGCTCAAGACCTACGAACGCGTCTACCCCTTCGGCTGGCTCGGCCTGCTCAGCGACACCCCGCCGGTCAACCACGAACTCATCTACGCCAGCAGCGAGCGCGGCTTCAGCCTCAGCAGCATGCGCTCGGCCACCCGCAGCCGCTACTACCTGCAGGTGGGCCTGGAGGAGAAGGTGGAGGACTGGTCGGACGAGCGCTTCTGGGGCGAACTCAAGCGCCGCCTGCCGGCCGACGCCGCCGCACGCCTGGTCACCGGCCCGTCGCTGGAGAAGAGCATCGCCCCGCTGCGCAGCTTCGTGGTGGAGCCGCTGCAGTACGGCAAGCTGTTCCTGGTCGGCGATGCCGGGCACATAGTCCCGCCCACCGGCGCCAAGGGCCTGAACCTGGCGGCCAGCGACGTCGACGCCCTGTACCGCATCCTCGTCAAGGTCTACGGCGAAGGCCGCGTCGAGCTGCTGCAGCGCTACTCGGAAGTCGCCCTGCGGCGCATCTGGAAGGCCGAGCGCTTCAGCTGGTGGATGACCAGCATGCTGCACAAATTCCCCGACAACGACGCCTTCACCCAGAAGATGCTCGATACTGAACTGGCCTACTTCCTCGACTCCCAGGCCGGGCGCACCTGCATCGCCGAGAACTACGTCGGCCTGCCCTTCGAACGCATCGACTGAAGGCAGCGCGGCGAGCCCCCGAAGGAGGCGGGGGCTTGCCCTCGGCGGAAAAATTACGCAGAGTGTAAGGCAATTACGAAAACAACAGTGCCCGCCACGACGCGCACGCTGCCTGCGAGTGAGAGTCCATGGACCTCTACACCTACTACCGCTCCACCTCCAGCTACCGCGTGCGCATCGCCCTGGCCCTCAAGGGCCTGCAGCCCAGGCACGTCCCGGTCAACCTGCTGCAGGGCGAGCACCGCCAAGGCGCCTACCTGGCGCTGAACCCGCAAGGCCGCGTGCCAGCCCTGCGCACCGACGAAGGCGAGCTGCTGATCCAGTCGCCGGCGATCATCGAATACCTGGAAGAACGCTACCCCGAGCCCGCCCTGCTGCCGGCCGACGCCCTGCAGCGCGCCCACCAGCGCGGCGTGGCGGCGCTCATCGGTTGCGACATCCACCCGCTGCACAACGTCGCCGTGCTCAACCGCCTGCGCGCCCTGGGCATAGACGAGGGCGGCGTGAACCAGTGGATCGCCCACTGGATCGGCGAAGGGCTGAAGGCCGTGGAAGCGCTGATCGGCGACCAAGGCTTCTGCTGCGGCCCGCAGCCGGGCCTGGCCGACGTCTACCTGCTGCCGCAGCTGTACGCCGCCCGCCGCTTCGAGGTGGACCTGAGCCCATTCCCGCGCATACTCAGGGTAGAGCGCCTGGCCCTGGAGCACCCGGCCTTCCGCCAGGCCCACCCGGACGTCCAGGCCGACAAGCCGGCCTGAGGAGCGCGCCATGCACAGCCTCGGATTCAAAGTCACCATCGGCGACTTCCTCGCCCGCAGCGTGCGCGGCGTGCCCTGCTCGCCGCCGCGCCAGCCGCGCAGCTGACCCCACGACTTTCCGAATCCCGGACGCGCACAAGAAGAAGCGCGTCCACCGCGAGGAACACGAACATGGCAGACCTCTTCGACAACCCCATGGGCCTCATGGGCTTCGAATTCATCGAATTCGCCTCCCCCACCCCCGGCGTGATGGAACCCATCTTCGCCAGCCTGGGCTTCACCAAGGTGGCCAGCCACCGCTCCAAGGACGTGCACCTGTACCGCCAGGGCGAGATCAACCTGATCCTCAACAACGAGCCCAAGAGCCTGGCGGCCTACTTCGCCGCCGAGCACGGCCCCTCGGTGTGCGGCATGGCCTTCCGCGTGAAGAACGCCCACCAGGCCTACGCCCGCGCCCTGGAGCTGGGCGCGCAGCCGGTGGAAATCCCCACCGGGCCGATGGAACTGCGCCTGCCGGCGATCAAGGGCATCGGCGGCGCGCCGCTGTACCTGATCGACCGCTTCGGCGAGGGCTCGTCGATCTACGACATCGACTTCGAGTTCATCGAAGGCGTGGACCGCCACCCCAAAGGCGCCGGCTTGAAGATCATCGACCACCTCACCCACAACGTGTACCGCGGGCGCATGGCCTACTGGGCGGACTTCTACGAGAAGCTGTTCAACTTCCGCGAGATCCGCTACTTCGACATCAAGGGCGAGTACACCGGCCTGACCTCCAAGGCCATGACCGCGCCGGACGGCATGATCCGCATCCCGCTCAACGAGGAATCCTCCAAGGGCGCCGGGCAGATCGAGGAATTCCTCATGCAGTTCAACGGCGAGGGCATCCAGCACGTGGCCTTCCTCACCGACGACCTGGTGAAGACCTGGGATGCCCTCAAGGGCCTGAACATGCGCTTCATGACCGCGCCGCCGGCGACCTACTACGAGATGCTCGAAGAGCGCCTGCCCAACCACGGCGAACCGGTGGAAGAACTGCGCAACCGCGGCATCCTCCTCGACGGCACCTCCGAGGGCGGCAGCCGCCGGCTGCTGCTGCAGATCTTCTCGGAAACCCTGATGGGCCCGGTGTTCTTCGAGTTCATCCAGCGCAAGGGCGACGACGGCTTCGGCGAAGGCAACTTCAAGGCGCTGTTCGAGTCGATCGAACGCGACCAGATTCGCCGTGGGGTGTTGGAGACGAAGTGAGCCAGACCCACCGCTCCGAAGCGCTCTCGTAGGATGGGTTGAGCTTGCGATACCCATCGGGCCACGGTGATTGGTATCGCTTCGCTCAACCCATCCTACGGAGCTTTGTTTGGCCCCGTAGGGCGCATAACGCCTACGGCGTTATCCGCCATCGTCCCCGGCAACGGTGTTCCGACCAACGGCGGATAACCGCGAACGGTTATCCGCCCTACTCCGGCCTACGCCCCGCCATCCGCGCGGTAATCGCCGCCGCCGCTTCCTTGAGCAACTCCGCCGCCCGCCCCTGGGTCTCCGCACGAAAGGCACTCGCTGCCCCCACCACCGTCACCACCCCGGCCAGTTGCTCACCCACCGCAAATACCGGCGCCGACAGCGCATTCACCCCCGGCATCAACAGCCCATGCACATGGTGCAAGCCGGAAGCCCGGATTTCCGACGTCTGCTTGTGCAACTCCGCCTCGTCCAGCGCGCCAGGCATGCCTTTCTCCTCCTCGCGCAGCGGCGCGGTCTCGCCGTCGGGCAGGTAGGCGTTGAACACCAGGCCGGTGGACGAGCCCAATAGAGGCAGCACCGAGCCCACCCGGGTGACCAGGGTCACCGCGCGCAGCGGCTGCTCCACCTGCACCACGGTCGGCCCCTTGTTGCCCCACACGGCGAGGAAGCAGGTTTCGTTCAGCTCGTCGCGCAGCGCGCTCAGGTGCGCCGTGGCGGCGCGCACCACGTCCAGCCGGCCGATGGCGGCCAGGCCGACGAACAGCGCCTCCGGGCCCAGGGCGTAGTGGTTGGTGGCCGCGTCCTGCTCGGCGAAGCCGCTGGCGATCAGCGCCTGCAGGTAGCGGTGGACCTTGGCCGCGGGCATGCCCACGTGCTCGGCCAGGCGCGACAGCGAGGTGGCCGGGGCCAGGTCGGCCAGGCCCTTGAGGATGTCGGTGCCGACTTCGGCGGCCTGCACTTTCTGGCGTTTCGGCGCGTCGCCGGTGTCCCTGGGAATGGCCATGCAATGACTCGTTCGTCGATGGAGGCGCTGTTATAGCTTGACCCCTTCCGGCGTTCAAATTACGTTATTCGTAATTCGATTACAAAAACAACGAGGTCGCCATGTCGTCCGCCGTATCGCTCACCTACCTGTCGGGTTTCAACAACCAGTTCAGCAGCGAGGCCCTGCCCGGCGCCCTGCCCCAGGGGCAGAATTCGCCGCAGCAGGTGCCCTTCGGGCTCTACGCCGAGCAGCTTTCCGGCACCGCCTTCACCGTGCCGCGCAGCGAGGCCCGGCGCACCTGGCTGTACCGCATCAAGCCCTCGGCCAGCCACCCGCGCTTCGAGCGCCTGGCGCGGCAGATTCCCGGCCGCGAACTGGGCCAGGTGAACCCCAACCGCCTGCGCTGGAACCCCCAGGACATCCCCGGCGAGCCCACCGACTTCCTCGACGGCCTGCTGACCCTCGCCGCCACCGCCGACGCCGAGCAGGCCAGCGGCGTCAGCGTGCACCTGTACCGCGCCAACCGCTCCATGGACCGGGTGTTCTACGACGCCGACGGCGAGCTGCTGATCGTCCCGCAACAGGGCCGCCTGCGCCTGGCCACCGAGCTGGGCCGGCTGGACATCGAGCCGCTGGAGATCGCGGTGATCCCGCGCGGCATGAAGTTCCGCGTCGAACTGCTCGACGCCAGCGCCAGCGGCTACATCTGCGAGAACCACGGCGCCGCCCTGCGCATCCCCGACCTGGGCCCGATCGGCAGCAACGGCCTGGCCAACCCGCGCGACTTCCTCGCCCCGGTGGCCCACTACGAAGACATCGACGCGCCGGTGCAGCTGGTGCAGAAGTTCCTCGGCGAGCTGTGGGCCTGCGAGCTGGACCACTCGCCGCTGGACGTGGTCGCCTGGCACGGCAACAACGTGCCCTACAAGTACGACCTGCGCCTGTTCAACACCCTCGGCACGGTCAGCTACGACCACCCGGACCCGTCGATCTTCACCGTGCTCACCTCGCCCAGCGACACCCACGGCATGGCCAACGTCGACTTCGTGATCTTCCCGCCGCGCTGGATGGTGGCCGAGAACACCTTCCGCCCGCCGTGGTTCCACCGCAACCTGATGAACGAATTCATGGGCCTGCTCCAGGGCGCCTACGACGCCAAGGCCGACGGCTTCGCCCCCGGCGGCGCCTCGCTGCACAACTGCATGAGCGCCCACGGCCCGGACAACGCCAGCACCGTGCAGGCCATCGCCGCCGAGCTGAAACCGCACAAGATCGAAAACACCATGGCCTTCATGTTCGAGACCGGCCGCGTGCTGCGCCCGAGCCGCTACGCTCTCGAATGCCCGCAACTGCAGCGCGACTACGACGCCTGCTGGAGCGGCATGGCCAAGACCTTCCAGAGGAACTGAACCCATGAACCAGGCAGACACCCGCCGCAGCTGGCTCGACTCCGCCAACGGCCACCCCGACTTCCCCCTGCAGAACCTGCCGCTGGGCGTGTTCAGCAGCCCCGGCCGCGAACCGCGTGGCGGCGTGGCCATCGGCGAGCACATCCTCGACCTGAAGGCGGCGCTGGCCGCCGATCTGTTCGAAGCCGAGGCCCGCCACGCCGCCGAAGCCGCCAGCGGCGCCAGCCTCAACGCCTTCTTCGCCCTGGGCGCCGGCCCGCGCCGCGTGCTGCGCGAGCAGTTGCAGGCGTTGCTGGCCGAAGGCAGCCCGCAGCAGGCGCGGATGCAGGAGCTGGGCGCCAGCCTGCTGCCGGCCCAGGCCAACTGCCAGCTGCACCTGCCGGCCCAGGTCGGCGACTACACCGACTTCTACGTCGGCATCCACCACGCCAACAACGTCGGCCGCCTGTTCCGCCCGGACAACCCGCTGCTGCCCAACTACAAGCACGTGCCCATCGGCTACCACGGCCGCGCCTCCACCGTGGTCGCCTCCGGCGCCGCGGTGCGCCGGCCCAACGGCCAGACTCTGGCGCCGGGCGCCGAGGCCCCGGGCTTCGGCCCGAGCAAGCGGCTGGACTACGAACTGGAGCTGGGCATCTGGATCGGCCCGGGCAACGAGATGGGCGAGGCCATCGGCATCGGCCAGGCCGAGCAGCACGTGGCCGGCTACTGCCTGCTCAACGACTGGTCGGCGCGCGACGTGCAGGCCTGGGAATACCAGCCGCTGGGCCCGTTCCTGGCGAAGAACTTCGCCACCAGCGTTTCGCCCTGGGTGGTCACCGCCGAGGCCCTGGCGCCGTTCCGCAAGGCCCAGCCGGCGCGCCCGGAAGGCGACCCGCAGCCGCTGCCCTACCTGCTGGACGAGCACGACCAGGCCCATGGCGCGTTCGACATCCAGTTGGAAGTGCTGCTGCAGACCGCCGCCATGCGCGAGCAGGGCATCGAGCCGCTGCGCCTGGCGCTGAGCAACACGCAGAACATGTACTGGACGGTGGCGCAGATGGTCGCCCACCACAGCGTCGGCGGCTGCAAGCTGCAGGCCGGCGACCTGTTCGGCTCCGGCACCCTCTCCGGGCCCGCGCCGGAAGCCTTCGGCAGCCTGCTGGAGAGCACCTTCGGCGGCAAGCAGCCGCTGCAGCTGCCCGGCGGCGAGCAGCGCACTTTCCTACAGGACGGCGACGAAGTGATCTTCCGCGCCTGGTGCGAACGCGAAGGCTACCCGCGCATCGGCTTCGGCGAGTGCCGCGGAGTCATCCTGCCGGCGCGTTGAAACACCTGTTCGCGGTTATCCGCCGATACACCGGGGCCTCAGCCAACGCTCAGATCAACCCCGGAGCCGCCGGGAACCAAGGCCAAACGGCGGATAACGCCGTAGGCGTTATGCGCCCTACGCCAGGCCCGACCTTGACGTAGGGCGAATAACCGTTCGCGGTTATCCGCCGCCTGACCTTGGCCCAGCATCGCGCGGAGCCAACCTTGGCGTCCCTCTACCCCGCCGGTGACAACGTCCCCAACAGCGACACGACGGCCACCGCAGCCACCCCGCACACCCACTCCAGCACCACGCTGCGCCGCAGCGCCAGCAGGCGCTTCTCACGGAAGGCCAGGGCCACGCGGTTGAGCAGGGCCAGGGCGAGCATCCCCGCCACCAGCAGCAGCTTGATCGTCAGCACCAGCCCGAAGGTGGAAGTGCGCGGGTCCGGCCATTGCCCGACCAACGCCCAGACGTTCACCAGCCCACTGGCCGCAACCCCGACCACCAACAGGTAGCCGACGCCACTGAAGCGCCGCAGCGCCTCGCCATGGGTGGAATCCGGCGCGCGGTACAGCAGCGCCGCCAACAACAGCAAGCCGCCGAGCCAGGCGCCGGCGCAGAGCAGGTGCAGCGCCTGGTTGAGCATCAGCCCGACGCCGGCCCAGCCATCGAGCATGGCGCCATGGCCCACCGGCGCCAGGCTGGCCAGCACCGCGCCGGCCAGCAGCACGCGCAGCGGGTTGTCCACCGACAACGGCAGGCACAGCGCAACCAGCAGCACGACGTTCGCCAGCAGGTGCCAGGCCCAGACCTGGCCGAAGAAGGTCTGCCCCAGCACCAGCCGCAGCGTCGGGCCGTCCAGGGCGGCGGACCAGTCGCCGGCCATGCTCGCCGCCACCAGGCCGAGCCAGGCCAGGCCGCTGAGCAGCGCCAGCGCGGCGGCGATGCGTTGCCCGGCCAGCACGTGGCCGTCCAGCGCAGCGAGCACGGCGGGCTCCTGGCGGCGCAGCACCGCACGGAACAGCGCCACGCCGAACAGCGTCAGGGTCAGGGCGAGATGCAGGAAACGGCAGAAGACCAGGGCGTCATCCATGGCGGATGCGGCTCATGGTTCAGGGCGCGACCTTGAAGGCGTAGCTGCCGTTGCTCTTGTGGGTGTCCACCGAAACCGCGTGCCATTCCACCTTGTACTCGCCGGCCGGCAGCGGCTGGTCGAAGGTCACCACCAGCACCTTGGCGTCGCCTTCGGTGGTGGCGATGCCGGTCACCTTCACGGCCTTGCCGTCGGCGGCGGTGACGGTGACCTTGGTGAACTTCGCCTCGACGCCTTCGGAGAAGGTCAGGCGCAGCTCCTTGGGGGGCGCGGCGGTGCTGTCGGCGGCGGGGGTTTCGCTCTTCAGGTGGGCGTGGGCGAAGACGGCGGGGGCGTTGAGAAGGGCGAGCAGGCCAAGGGTGGCGAACAGGGGGGAACGGCGCATGGCGGAACCTCGAATGGATTGCGGCGCCCGGCAGCTTAGCAAACCCGGCAGCTTAGCAAAGAGGTTGGGGGTGTAGGGGGTTGGTGCTTGCTGGTGAGTTCGGTGCTGTGGTTTTGCTCCCCCCCTCTCCCTAACCCTCTCCCTGAAGGGAGAGGGGACCGTTCGGCATGCTTGGGTACTCCTGAGTCAGCCGGCAAACGCCATTCTCTCCGCCGGCACGGACAAGCCCCCTCTCCCTTCAGGGAGAGGGCTGGGGAGAGGGCGCTCTAGAACCCAGCCACCCAACTCCCCTGGAAGCACCATTCGCGAGCAAGACAACATCACCCCTGCAACCGACTCACATCCCCCGGATCGATAGACGCCCCAGCCCCCAACTCCTCCCGCTGCTGCGCCAGACGCGCCCCCTCCTGCGCAACCAGCGCAAAAAGCTTCTCCGGATCAGCCTGCCGCAGTTGCAAGGCCAGCTTCTCCATCCCCTCGGCCACCACGATGTCATGCTGCCGCGCAGCCAGGCCGGCGAGGATGGTCTGGGCCGCCACCGCCGGGTCGATGCCGTTGTCGATGTTGGTGTCCGAGCGGCCGCGCTGGGTGCCGTTGCCTTCCAGGGAGTTCAGCGCGATGGCGGTGCGCACCGAGCCCGGCAGGATCACGCTGACGCCGATGCCGTAGGCCGCCTCCACTTCCGCACGCAGCGCCTCGAAGTAGCCGACCACCGCGTGCTTGGCGCCGCAGTAGCCGGTGCGCAGCGGCGCGCCGACCTTGCCGGCCACCGAGCTGACCACCGCCAGTTGCCCGCCGCGCTGTTCCACCAGGCGCGGCAGCAGGGCCTGGGTCAGGGCCACGGGGGCCAGGTAGTCCACTTCCATCAGCTGGCGGTAGACCGCAAGGCCGGTGTCCAGGGCCAGGCTGCGCTGGCTGACGCCGGCGTTGTTCACCAGCAGGTCGATGCGCCCGCGCCAGGCCCAGGCCTGCTCCACCAGGGCCGGCAGGCGCTCGTAGTCGGTGCTTTCGAAGGGCAGCACCAGGGCCCGATGCGGGGCGCGTCCGGCCAGCGCCTGCAGGGCCTCGACGCGGCGGCCGGAGAGGATCACCTCGGCGCCCTGCTCCAGCAATGCCAGCGCCAGCGCCTCGCCGATGCCGGAAGAGGCGCCGGTTATCCACACTACCTTGGCTGCGAAACTCATCTTGTTGTTCTCCTTGGCCTGCGGGCGCACGCCGCCCGCGCTGCCAGGCAGGCTAGGCCAGCGCGCGGCGCAGGACTGCCGGAAACCCGACAATTGGCCCTGGCTTGCAGCGGCCGGGCAAGGCGGTCAAAGTGCCTCGACCCACTGCCCGAACCCGCCCCATGACCGACACCGAAGCGCTGCTGCAACAGCTGGACGCCAACCCCTGGTTCGCCCGCCTCGCCCCCGCGGTGCGCCATGCCCTGGCCGCCGAGGGCCGGCGCCTGCGCCTGCGCGCCGGCGAGTTCGTGTTCCGCCAGGGCGACCGCGGCGAGCACTTCCTCACCCTGCTGCAGGGCAAGCTGAAGGCCTCGACCCTGCGCGAGGACGGCAAGGAGGCGATCCTCGCGGTGCTGGAGCCGGGCCACTGGTTCGGCGAGGCCTCGATGCTCGACGGCCTGCCGCGCACCCACGACGTGATCGCCAGCCGCGACAGCGAGGTGCTGGGCGTGGACCAGGCGACCTTCGACCGGCTGATGCTCGACAACGGCTTCGCCCGCGCCGTCTGCGTGCTCCAGGCGCAGCACACGCGCCTGGTCTACCGCCTGCTGGAAGACGCCATGCTGCGCTCCACCCGCGCCCGCATCGCCAGCCGCCTGGAACAGCTGGCGCGCGGAGACGGCAGCATCGACGGCGAACAGCGCCAGCTGGTGCGCATCAGCCAGGACGAGCTGGCGATGATGCTCGGCATCAGCCGCCAGACGCTGTCCCTGGAACTGCGCGAGCTAGTGGCCGGCGGCGCGCTGGAGCTGGGCTACCGGCAGCTGCGCATCGTCTCGCTGGAGCGGCTGCGGGAGATGGCGGCGCAAACGTAAATGATGGGCTGGGCGTAGGGCGTATAACCGTTCGCGGTTATCCGCCGTTTGGCCCAGGTCACAGCCACGCCAAGGTCAGCCTTGGAGCCGCCTGGACCACGGTCAAACGGCGGATAACGCCGTAGGTGTTATGCGCCCTACGTCGTGGTCGAGCTTGGCGCGGTTACGTTTCCAACTCCCGCAGGCGCTGTTCGAGGAAGCGTCGTTCCGGCTCCAGGCGCGTCAGCGCCAGCGCGCGCTGGTAGGCCTCGCGGGCCTCGGCGGGGCGGCCCAGGCGTCGGCAGAAGTCGGCGCGGGCGGCGTGGGCCAGGTGGTAGTCGGCCAGTTCGCCGCGGGCGAGGATGGCGTCCACCGCTGCCAGCCCGGCCTCGGGGCCGTCGCGCATGGCCAGGGCCACGGCGCGGTTGAGTTCCACCACCGGCGAGGGCTGCAGTTGCAGCAGCGCGCCGTACAGCGCCAGCATCCGCGGCCAGTCGGTGCTGGCCAGGTCCGGTGCCTCGGCGTGCACCGCGGCCAGGGCCGCCTGCAGGCTGTAGGGGCCGAAGCGGCGGCTGGCCAGGGCCAGGCCGACCAGGCGCTGGCCCTCGGCGATCAGCCCGGCGTCCCAGCGCGAGCGGTCCTGATGCTCCAGCAGCACCAGTTCGCCGTGCTCGTCGCTGCGCGCGGCGCGCCGCGACTCCTGCAGCAGCATCAGCGCCAGCAGGCCCAGCACTTCCGGCTCCGGCAGCAGCTCCAGCAACTGGCGGCCCAGGCGGATGGCCTCGGCGGAAAGCTCGGCGCGGGTCAGGGATTCGCCGCTGGAGGCCGCGTAGCCCTCGTTGAACACCAGGTACACCACCCGCAGCACGCTGGCCAGGCGCTGCGGCAACTCGGCCGGCTCCGGCACCTGGTAGGGAATGCGCGCGTCGCGGATCTTCTGCTTGGCGCGGACGATGCGCTGGGCGATGGTCGCAGGCTGCGCCAGAAAGGCCCGGGCGATTTCCTCGGTGCGCAGGTCGCAGACTTCGCGCAGGGTCAGCGCCACCTGGGCGTCGGCGGCCAGCGCCGGGTGGCAGCAGGTGAACACCAGGCGCAGGCGGTCGTCCTCCAGGCCTTCGTGCTCGGCCTCCTCCTCGCCCTGGGCATCGATCTCCAGCTGGCGGGCGATCTGCTCCAGCGAGGCGTCGAAGCGCACCCGCCGGCGCAGGTGGTCGATGGCCTTGAAGCGCCCGGCGGAGACCAGCCAGGCCCGCGGGTTGTGCGGCAGGCCATCGCGCCCCCACTGCTCCACGGCGGCGGCGAAGGCGTCGTGCAACGCCTCCTCGGCGCGGTCGAAGTCGCCCAGCAGGCGGATCAGCGTGGCCAGCACGCGCCGCGATTCGCGGCGGTAGATGTCATCCACCGTATCGCGCAGCGACGGCGGCGCGTAGTCATGCATGCGGCCGGCTCATGGCTGGGCGTCGAACAGCAGTTGCCCGGTGTGCATATCGAAGGGAATGGAGAAATGCTCGTGGACGATCTTCCACTCCCCGTCCACCCGCCGCAGGCCTATGCTCGCCCGCACCCAGGAGGCCTTCTCCTCGCCCTTCTCGTCCTTGCCGCCGCAGTACGACAGGTAGTGGCCGAAGGCGACGTCGCCGCCCTGCTCCACCGCCAGGTGGTGGCGCTCGAAGCGCGTCTGCTGGCAGGCCTGCAGGCAGGTGCGCCAGTGCTGCGCGTAGGCCTCGCGGCCGACGAACTGCAGCTGGGCCACGGCGTCGAAGGCCAGCACGTCGTCGCTGTAGTGGCGGACGATGGCCGCCACGTCGCCGGCCTGTACCGCTTCCAGCCAGCCGTCCAGCAGGCGCTGGATGGCCGGGTCGATGGGACTTCCCATGGCGATTCCTCCTCCTCAGGACGCGCAGCAGCCGTGCGGCGGTTGCTCGTCGTCGTAGCGGTCATGGTAGCGCAGCCAGTTCATGCCCTTGCCGTCGAGGTCGGCCATGCCGCCCCAGCCCTCGCCGCGGCCCAGGGGCGTGAGGTCGAGCAGGTGGTAGGTGAACAGCGGCGCCTCCAGCCCGCGGCCGTAGGCGGAGTAGCTGTGGTAGACGCTGTCGCCGTCGCGCAGGAAGACGCTCATGCCCGGCTGCTCGCCCTGGATGTGGTAGTCCTGGCCCAGGCGCCGCAGTTCGTCCAGGTCGCGGTAGTTGTATTCGATCGGCGCCACCTTCTCGTCGAGGGTGACGTGGAAGTCGTAGTTGAAGTCGCTGCCGAAGGACGAGTACCAGGGCAGCCGCCAGCCCATGCGCGCGCGGAACGGCGCGATCTCCGCCAGCGGCGCGCGGGACACCAGGGCCAGGGTGGTGCCGCGGGCGTGCAGGTGCTCCAGGCGGCCGAGGTTGTCGACCAGGAAGGAGCAGCCCTCGCAACCCTCGCCACGGTCGCGGTGGAACATGAAGTGGTAGACGATCAGCTGCGGCCGGCCCTCGAACAGGTCGAGCAGGCGCAGCGGGCCGCTGGGGCCTTCGAAGCGGTAGTCCTTGTCGATGCGCACCAGCGGCAGCTTGCGCCGCTCGGCGTTGAGGGCGTCGCGGGCGTGGGTGGCCTCGCGCTCCAGCCGCCACAGGCGCTTGCGCGCGGCCAGCCAGTCTTCGCGGGGCACCACGGGCGGCAGGGTGAAGTTGTCGATGCTCATGCTTGGCTCTCCTCTTCGCGCGGCTCGCCGCCGCGGCGGGTGGCGGGGCTCAGCCCCGGGCGGCGAAGTGCTGCTCCCAGTCGCGGATCGGCCGCACCTCGATGCAGCCCAGGCGCCCCGGCGGGATCTTCGCGGCGATCTGGATGGCCTCGTTGAGATCGCACGCCTCGATCAGGTAGAAGCCGCCGAGCTGCTCGCGGGTCTCGGCGAAGGGCCCGTCGGTGACCGACAGCTGGCCGTCGCGGTGGCGCAGGGTGGTGGCGTTCTCCACCGACTGCAGGGCCTCCACCGCCAGCAGCTGACCGCGCTCGCGCAGCTGCTGCTCGTAGCCCAGGCACTCTTCCACCACGGCGCGGTAGTCATGGGCGGGCAGCTGCGCGGCGGCTTTCTCGTCCAGGTAGATCAGGCACAGGTATTTCATCCTCGGCTCCTCCGGCGGTGGGACGCAGATACCTATAGTCGCGCCGGGCCGGAGGGGATCGACACCGGACCGGAAAAAACGCGGCGGGCAGACCAACGGTCAGCCAGGGCGTGGCGGAGAGAGACGATTCGCCGCTTCGGAACGGCGAGAAAAATTGATCTAAATCAATCGACTAGATCCCACAAAACTGATCGGGATTAAGAAACATCTGATATCTGACAGATGGCCACTCGGAAATAGTTGTAGGTGTTTTCCGAAGAAGGGCCGACGCCTGGGCAGAGGCTGTTCCGCTACCCACGACACGCACCTTGAGGGGAAACACCACCGACAATCTCGATCACTGGGTGAACACCATGAAACTCTCGACTCTGCTCTTCGCTGTAGGCGCGCTTCCGGGCATCGTCCTCGCCGCCCCGACCGTGACCTTCCAGGGCGAGGTCACCGCGCAGACCTGCCAGGCCACCATCAACGGCGAAACCAACAGCATCGTGCTGTTGCCCACCGTCACCGCCACCGAGCTGAGCGGCGCCGGCGCCAAGGCCGGCCTGACTCCTTTCACCATCTCCGTCAGCGATTGCCAGGCACCGACCGGCGACCTGCAGATCACCACCAACTTCCTCGGCCACAACGTCACCACTGGCGGCAACCTGGGCAACATCGCCGCCAGTAACCCGGCTGGCAACGTCGCCATCCAGCTGACCAGCGACGCTGCCGGCACCACGCCGATCGTGCTCAACGGCGTGACCCCGGTGTCCGGCCTGGTGCTGTCCGACGGCGAGACCAGCGCCAGCTACCAGTTCGGTGCCCAGTACATCTCCGAAGACGGCGGCGCCACCGCCGGGGCGGTGACCGCGGTCGCCGAGTACACGCTCAGCTACCTGTAAGCACCCCACGTCCGCCTGCCGGCTGATGGCACGGCGGGCGGACGTTATTCCCGAACTCCGTCTCGGCGTGCGCTGTGTCGCGCGCGGGAGGTTGTCATGTCCACAAATCTGAAACACTTGTCCACTGCCCTCGCCCTGCTCGGTATCCTGTGCCTAGGCCAGGCACAGGCCAGCGTAGTGATGACCGGGACGCGGGTGATCTACCCCGCCGCAGCCAGGGAAAAGACCATCCAGCTGACCAATACCGACGCACACCCCAACCTGGTGCAGGTCTGGCTGGACAAGGGCAACCCGAAGTCCACCGTGGAAAGTGCCGATGCGCCCTTCGTCGCCAGCCCGCAGATCTTCCGCATGGAGCCCCACGCCGGGCAGATGGTACGGCTGGTCTATACCGGCGAGGGCCTGCCGCAAGACCGCGAGTCGGTGTTCTACCTCAATTTCAGCCAGGTGCCGGCGATCAAGGTCCGCGACCAGGACGCCAACAAGCTGGTACTGATGTTCAACAGCCGCCTCAAGGTGTTCTATCGACCCAAGGGCCTGGCCGGCTCGCCGGACGACCTGGCTGGACAGCTGTCCTTTCAGTTGCGTGACGGCTCCCTGCAGGTCACCAACCCCACCGGTTATCACGCGGTGGTGCGCCAGGCCAGCCTGCTGCTGAACGGCAAGAGCGTGCCCCTGGCCGATTCGCTGATGGTGCCGCCGCACTCGCAGACCCAGTGGCGCCCACGCACCCCGCTCGGCGCCCCGGGCAAAGCCCGCCTGCGCCTGACGCTGGTCAACGACTACGGCGTCGACGTCACCCGCGAACTGCCCCTGCTGCCCTGATACGGAAGCGCGCCATGGCCTTCCCATTCACGCCTCCGCGTCGCGTCGCGCGCCAGTCGGCAGGACTCGCCGGGCCGGTCCTGCTGCTGTGCTCCGCCGTCGCCATGGCGGTGGGGGGCAGCAAGTCCACGGAGGAGTTGCTGGCAGACAGCTACGTCTTCGATTCCAGCCTGTTCCGTGGCGGCCCGCTGAGCCAGGCGACGCTGTCGCGCTTCAACAAGGTCAACGCAGTCGCCCCGGGTACCTACAAGGTCGACCTGTTCATCAATAACCGTTTCGTCGACCGCACGGACATACGCTTCGTCAATGTCGCCGACAGCCAGGTGCAACCCTGCCTGACGCCAGACCAGTTGCAAGCCTCTGGCATCAATGCCGAGAACATCGGCGACGGCACACCGGAGCATGCTGCCAAAGGTGACTGCGTGCTGCTCGATCAGGCGCTGAAAGGCAGCTCCAGCCAGTTGGACATGGCCCGCCTGCGCCTGGACCTGAGCGTGCCCCAGAGCCTGATGAAACGCATGCCACGCGGCTACGTGAACCCTGCCGACCTGGACGCCGGCAGCGCCATCGGCTTCGTCAACTACATCGGCAATTACTACCACGTGTCCTACACCGGGGATTATTCCGGCAGCCAGGACTCGGCCTACCTGTCGCTCAATGGCGGGGTGAACCTGGGCATGTGGCAGTACCGCCAGCAGTCGAACCTGACCTACGACCGCGACTACGGCAATCATTGGCAGAACATCCGCAGCTATGTGCAGCGGCCGCTGCCGTCCATGGACAGCCAATTGTCGCTCGGCCAGACCTACACCACCGGACGTTTCTTCTCCGGCCTGGCCTACACCGGCCTGAACCTGTCCAGCGACGAGCGCATGCTGCCGGACTCCATGCGCGGCTACGCGCCAACCGTGCGCGGCGTGGCGCGGACCAACGCCAGGGTATCGATCCGCCAGAACGGCCAGGAGATCTACCAGACCACCGTGGCCCCCGGCCCCTTCGAGATCGCCGACCTCTACCCGACCAGCTACAACGGCGACCTGGAGGTCGAGGTGACCGAGGCCGACGGCTCCACCAGCCGCTTCAGCGTGCCCTTCTCGGCAGTGCCCGAATCCCTGCGCCCGGGCATCTCGCGCTACAGTTTCTCCCTGGGCCGCACCCGTGACATCGGCGACGACTCGCTGTTCGGCGACCTCACCTACCAGCGCGGCCTGAGCAATACCGTCACCGCCAACAGCGGCGTACGCGTCGCCGACGGCTACCAGGCGCTGATGCTCGGTGGCGTGTACGCCAGCAGCCTGGGCGCCTTCGGCCTGGATCTGACCTACTCGCGCGCCGACCTGCCGGACATCGGCTACCTCGACGGCTGGATGGCGCACCTGTCCTACAGCCGCACCTTCCAGCCGACCAACACCACCCTGTCCATCGCCGGCTACCGCTACTCCACCAGCGGCTACCGCGACCTCGGCGACGTGCTCGGGGTGCGCGACGCGGCGCGCGATGGCTATACCTGGCAATCCAACACCTACCTGCAGCAGTCACGCTTCGAGGTCTCGGTCAACCAGAGCCTGGGACTCTACGGCAACCTGTTCCTCTCCGGCTCGACGCAGAACTACCGCGACGGCCGCGACCGCGATACTCAGTTGCAGCTGGGCTACGGCAACGCCTTCAGCAACGGTGTGAGCGTCAACCTATCCGTCGCCCGCCAGCGCATCGGCGGCTACGACTCGCGGGTGCCGGGCGGCTATGACCAGAACGACCCGTCCTACCCTGGCTTCGGCTACAACGGCAGCACTTCCGGCGATGTCGACACCATCACCACCCTCTCGGTGTCCCTACCGCTGGGCAGCCAGGCCAACACCCGCACGCCAACCCTGAGCAACTCCTACAGCCACAGCACCAGCGGTGGCAGCCAGTACCAGAGCACAGTCTCCGGCATGGCCGACCAGGACCAGACTCTGAGCTACAGCCTGGGCGTCACCCGCGACCAGGAAATGCGCCAGACGGTATGGAACGGCAACCTGCAGAAGCGCCTGCCCAGCACCAGCCTGGGCTTGAGCGCCTCGCGCGGCGACGACTACTGGCAGGCCGCGGGCAACGCCCAGGGCGCCCTGGCCATCCACTCCGGCGGGGTCACCTTCGGGCCCTACCTGGGCGACACCTTCGCCCTTGTCGAGGCCAAGGGCGCCACTGGAGCCAAGGTGCTCAACGCCCAGGGCACCACCATCGACGGCAACGGCTACGCCCTGGTGCCTGCGGTCACGCCGTACCGCTACAACAGCGTGGCCCTCGACCCCCAGGGCATGCAGGGCAAGGCCGAACTGGAAGATGGCGAGCAGCGCGTGGCGCCCTATGCCGGCGCCGCAGTGAAGGTCAGGTTCAAGACCCGTACCGGCAATGCCCTGCTGATCCGCACCCGCCTGGCCAACGGCCAGGCCGTGCCGCCGGGCGCCGAGGCCTACGACGAAAGCGGCAGCGTGATCGGCATGGTCGGCCAGGGCAGCCAGGTCTACGTGCGCAGCGACAAGCCCCGGGGCCGCCTGAGCCTGCGCTGGGGCGAGGACAGCGACGAGCGCTGCAGCCTGCCCTACGACACCACCGGAAAGGACCTGGAACAGGTGCTGATCCGCCTGGAAGCCACCTGCACCCCCGAATGACGGCCGCCAAGGAGACAAGCATGCACAGACGACCTATCCTCTCCGCCGCCCTGCTGTCCTGCACCCTACTGGGCTTGCCGCTGCTCGGCCACGCCGCCTGCACCATGAGCGGCAAGGCCCAGACCGAAGACACCCGCACGGCGCAGATTCCTTTCGGCAAAATCAACCTCACCGACACTTACCTGCAGCCGGTGGGCAGCCTGCTGGGCAGCGCCCTGGTGCCGCCGACCAACTACACCTACGGCGGCGCCACCGCCTCGACGGTGCTGTGGACCTGCGCCAAGACCGACCTGCCGAACCTCTACTTCCTGGTCGCGACCAATGGCGACAGCCGCGTCGGCGGCCAGCACGAAACCGGCGCGGTCGACGGCTTGAGCGGGGTCTACGCCACCTACTTCTCCTACGTCGGGCTCAAGCTGACCATGTCCGGGGTCACCGTCAGCCGCTACTGGCAGAAGGTCCCGCTCACCACCTACGTCGAATCCGGCAACAACATCCAGATTCGCCTACAGGACATTCCCCCCCTGCAGGCCGAACTGTACCGCATCAGCACACTCCCCCCCTCCGGCGCCTATGCCTGCGGCGGCCCGCTGGCCCCGCCGCGCAACTACACCTGCGTGCAGCCCAACGCCTACATCCAACTGGTAGGACCGGGCATCAGCCACGACGAAATCGGTGAGGACAGCTACAGCCACTACGATTTCTGGGGTGTCGACAACGGTTTCGGCTACGGTATGCGCGACGCTGCCAGCATCACCCAGACCGCCACCTGCGTGGCGCGCAACGCCACCCCGCTGGTGCTCTTCCAGAGTATCTCGGTGCAGCAATTGCAGGCCGGCGCCAGTACCCAGGCAAACTTCAACGTACAGATCGAATGCAGCAACTCGGCGGCCTCAGGCACCGCCAGCGGGCAAACAGCCATCGGCATCCAGGTGTCGCCGGGCGCCTACAGCGCGGCCCAGAGCCTGGGCCTGGTCAACGGCAGCGGTGGCGTGGAGGCCCTGGTCTCGGACAACTACGGCAACGATCCGAACCTGGCCCAGGGGGTCGGCATCACCCTGAGGAATGCCGGGGCCGGCACCGCGATGGTCTTCGTCGGCCAGCCCGGCAACACCGGCAACCTGCCCAGCCAGTACCCGACCGGCCCCAACGCCGGCTGGTACCCGGTGCTGGATGGCGCCAATCCCCTGGGTAGTTCGCAGTCCGGCTACACCAACTACCTGCAGACCTTCACCGCCAGCCTGCAGCAACTGCCGGGCAATACCGCCACGCCCGGCAAGGTACACGCCACAGCCTACGTCCTGGTGAAGGTGCAATGAACACCCTTGCCCGGCTCCTGCTGCTCGCCCTGCTGGCCGCCGGGCTGCCGGCGGCCCAGGCCGGGGTGCTGGCCGGCGGCACCCGGGTGATCTACGACGAGGGCCTGCGCGAACGCTCGCTGATGCTGGCCAACACCAACCCCTACCCGGTGGTGGTGCAGACCTGGGTGGACGGCGGTGGCGGCGCGCCGGAAAACGCCCAGGCGCCGTTCATCGTGTTGCCGGCGGTGTTCCGTATGCAACCGGGCGGCCTGCAGGGCCTGCGCATCATCCACACCGGCGAGGCGCTGCCGCGCGACCGCGAATCGGTATTCTGGCTGAACCTCTATGAAATCCCCCCCCTCGCCGGGCGCAAGGAGCCCGACCCGGCGCGCGTGGAGCTGGCGATGAACACCCAGCTGAAGCTGTTCTATCGCCCGGCGAAGCTGCCGCTGCCGCCGGACCAGGTCGCCGGAAAGCTGACCTTCGACCTGCGCCGCGAGGACGACGCCTGGTTCCTGGTGTGCCGCAACCCAACGCCCTACCATGCCTCCTTCACCACCCTGGGCCTCAGCGGCGACGGCCGTACGCTGGCCGCGCAGCAGCAGATGGACATGATGACCCCGCCCTTCAGCGAAAAACGCTACCAGCTCGAAGAGGGCGCCCTCCCCAATGGCGCACGGGTCAGCTTCAGGCTGGTGGACGACACCGGCTTCCCGATTCCCGGCGAAGCGCCGCTGGCCCCCTGAGGCGGGCGGTTACTGGAACAGATTGGCCTTCACGCAGAAGGTCAGCAGGGCCTGGTCGCTATCCACCTCCAGCTTGCGCATGGCCGAGATCTTCTGCGCGCTGACGGTCTTCACGCTGCGGTTGAGCACCCGCGCGATGTCACGCACGCTCAGCCCGGAGACGAAGTGGCGCAGCACCTCGAATTCCTTCAGCGACAAACGGGCGATACGCCCTTCCACGTCGTCGTGGCTGGCCAGTACGCTGTTCGGATCCTGCATGCCGGGCCCACGGTAGGCACGGCCCTGGAGTATGACGTCGAGGGCCCTGAGGATCTCGTCGAGGTCACCGCTCTTCAACACCACGCCGGACACACCGAGGTCATACAGGCTGGAAAGGATCAGGCTGTTGCTGAGCATGGTGAAGATCAGCACCCGGGTACGTGGGAAGTTGCGCAGCAGGTAGTCCATCAGCTTCAGGCCATCACCATAGCGCTCGTCCCCGGGCATGCTGTAGTCGGTGATGACGATGTCCGGATCGGTCTGCTGATACAGCGTCACCAGTTCGCTGGGGCTGGAGGCTTCGCCCACCACCTGAAAGCGGCCGTCGCGCTCGAGCATGTCGCATACGCCCATGCGCACGATCGGATGGTCATCGGCTACCACGACTTTGAACTTGTCCATAAACCTCTCTTGGATCCTGACTGCATTGCCGAACCACTGGCCCCGCCGTCGGCGGGGACCTCGTCAGCCCGCTTCCCTCAGGCGCTCCAGCGCCTGCTCGATGCGTCCGAGTACCTGCGCCGTCTCGCTGGCCGTACATCCCAGGCGGCCCTCCATGAGGCCTTCCTCGACCTCCCGGCAGGCCATTACCAGCGCCTGTGCGCGCGCCACCGCCAGGGCCCCGGCCATGCGGTGCACGCCCTGCCGCAGCGCCTCCGCGTCGCCCCGGCCGGCAGCCTCGCGGGTCGCCGCCAGATCCTTGCCCATGGTCTCCAGGAACAGCGAGCGCATGCGCTCGGGCACCTGCAAGGGCTCCTCCGCCATGGCCGGCTCGCTGGACTCCTGCGGCGCAACCAGGCCGGGCTTACCGACCAGTTCGCCGAGCAGATCGTTGAGGGTCCGCAGGCTGATCGGCTTGACCAGCCAGGCATCCATTCCCACCGCCCGGCAGCGCTCGCCCTCTTCACGCAAGGCGTTGGCGGTGACGCCGATGATCGGGAGAGTCTCTCCGCGCCCGCGCAACGCCTGGGTCAGCTCATACCCATTCATGTTAGGCATGTTGACGTCGCTGAGCAGCACATCGAAGTGGCGGTCGTCGAATAACCGCAGGGCCTCCCGACCATCGCTGGCCAGGCTCACGCTGCAGCCCAGCTCTTCGAGCTGCTCGCACAACAGCGTCTGGTTGATCGGATTGTCCTCGGCAACCAGCACGTGCAGACCCAGGCCCTCGGAGCGGATGTTCGCGGTCGCGCGGGCCGGCGCCGGCAGCTCGCTACCCTGGGCCAGCGCCAGGGCCAGGGCAATGCCCGTCAGGCTATAGAGGCTGACGTACCAGCCATCCTCGCGCAGCTCAGGCTGGGTGGGTGCATCAGCCGTCGCACATACCCGCGGCCCCGACCAGGCTCGGGGCTCCGCCGCCGGTAGTAGTTCCAGCAATACCGCTCCCCCGTAGCCGTCGGACGATGGCTCGCCGCCAAGCACATTGCAGCCCCAGCACTCCAGCCAGGCAGCAACGCTGTCGGCCAGTTCGCGGACCGGCGAATGGACGTATACGGGGCCGGGCCGCAGGCACGCCGGATGGAAGGCCAACCCCTGGCGCCCACCCTCGGGCAGTTCGAGCAACAGGCTGAAGCTGCTGCCCAAGCCCACTTCGCTGACCACTCGCAAGCTGCCGCCCATCATCTCGGCCAGGCGCCAGCTGATCGACAACCCCAAGCCGGTACCGCTGGTGTGGTGTACCCCGGGCACCTGGTAGAAAGCCTCGAACAAGCGCCCCTGTTGTTCCTCGGCTATGCCAGCGCCGGTGTCGGCGACCTGCCATTGCAGATTGGCACGGCCGTTCTCGCGGGCCAGCAACTTCAGGCGCAGCACCACACGACCGATATCGGTGAACTTCAGCGCGTTGCTCACCAGGTTGTTGAGGATCTGGCGGATGCGTGCGGCGTCGCCCAGCAGTTGCGCCGGCACCCCCGCATCAATGCAAGCATAGAATTGCAAGCCCTTCGCCGCGGCGCTGGCGGCATAGTTGCGCAGCACTTCCTCCACAAGCTCCGCGGGGTTGAATGCGGCGGGGTTCAGGGCCATCTGCCCGGCCTCGATCTTGGAAACGTCGAGCACGTCGCTGATCAACTGCAGGAGGGTCGACGAGGAGTTCTGGATGGTGCGCAGGTAGGCTCGCTGCCGGCTGTCCAGGTCGGTCAGGCCGAGCAGTTCCAGAGTGCCGAGCACACCATACAGGGGGGTGCGGATCTCATGGCTCATGCTCGCCAGGAACAGCGTCTTGGCCTGGCTGGCGGCATCGGCCGCGCGCTTTGCGCTGGCCAGCGCCTCCTCCGCCTCGCAGTGCACGGTGATATCGTTGAACACGCACAGCACCGCCTCGACACCGGCATAGCGAGTCGCCGCGAAGGCTGCCTGCAGGTAGCGTCCGCCGACCTGGATGCAGATGCCCCCGGGCACCTGGCCATGCGACTCGAAAAGGTTCCAGCCGGCGGTCAGGGCGAGGATGTCCGCCTCGTCGCCCAACCACTGCGCGGCCAGGTGATTGCAGGTGACCAGTTTCCGACCGTCGTGGCTGAGCACCACCAGAGCCACGGGCGCGGTCTGGATCAGGGTACGGCTGAAGGTATCGCTCTCGACCAGTTGCCGGTGCGCCCGGTGCACCGGGCGCACCACGCGGCGGGCATACCAGCGCAAGCCCAACCAGCCGGCCAGCAGGAAGCCGGGCAAGAGCAGCAGCAGGCCCGCCAACAGCCACTGGGCCTGGCGGAAGAAACTGGCGTAGTCGATCCGGTAGACGGCAGTCCAGCCGCTCTCCGGCTGGCTGCGCAACTGGATCAGAATGCCCTGGCGACTCAGGTTCAGGCCATCGACCAGGTCCGCCGGCGGCGCTGTCCCCACCAGTATCTCGCCATCCGGCGAAGCCAGGCTGAAGGACGCGAAGGCCGGACGCTCCATCAATTGTTCGAAATCGTTGATACGCCCCAGGTCGAGCAGGCTCGCGGCGACGATCGAGCGGCGCGTTTCGCCCTGCCACCACAGCGGAGCGGGCAGCTCAACGCCGACGTAGCCGAGCAGCTCCCGGGCCTGACCGCGGTAGTGGTCGGCACGCGCCCAGTGCACGCGCAGGTCGTCGCTCCCTGGTGGCCGCTCGTGCAGACGCGCGAGGATACGCGCGGCGAGCTCCGGGTAGGTATCGCGCGGACCGTCATGCGTCGCCGAGGTATCGATGGCCGGCACCGCCAGGTTGGTGTCGCCGTTCAGGTCGAAGACCAGCAGCTGCGGCGCCGGGTATGGCGAGATACTCCAGAAGCTGCCATAGAAGTTGGCCAGCAGCACGCCCAGGGAGAAGGGTCCCCACGAACCGCCTTCGTCCAGCTCGCGCCCGGTGGCCAGGATGAAAGGCATGGCAAAGGAGAACTCGCGCCCTTCATAGATTTCCAGGCCGCTTTCCCGCGTCAGCAGCCGACGTTGCAATGGCACGACATCCTGGTCCTTCTTCTGGGTGGCATCATCGCTTTTCTGGGCAATGCGGGCGAGAAAGGTCTCATGCTCGCGGATATCCCCCATCAGGCGGGTGAAGTGGAAGCTGACTTTGTCCTTCTCTTCCTCGACCACCCGCCCCAGCGCCCAGTAGCAGATGCCGAACAGCGACACGGCCAGCACCGCTACGCAGAGCAGGCCGATGTTCAGGCCCTGCGAAATGCTCGCCCATTTCAGCAACAATCTGTTGTCGTGTTCCACGGAGCGATCGGACTTCACGAGACACGGTTCCTTCAGCAGCGACAATGCGCTGACTGTAGATGCCCGCGACCGATTCCGCGACAGCCGGCGCTAGCCACCGGCGCTTGGCCCGTCCTCTTGCAACTGCTGCTCGAATACGCGGGCGGTGACCGCCTCGGAAATCAGGAAGCCTTGCACCCGGTCGCAACCCAGGCGGCGCAGCAGGCTCAACTCCTCCCAGGTCTCCACGCCCTCGGCGACCACGTCCAGGCGTAGCTGGCGGCCCAGTTCGATGCTGCTTGCCACGGCGGCGGCCAGATCGCTGTCCTCCACGCAGCCATGCACCAGGGAGCGGTCGATCTTCAGCTCGGTGAAGGGTGTCGAGACCAGGTTGTACAGCGAACTGTAGCCTTGCCCGAAGTCGTCCTGGGCCAGGCCGAAGCCCTTCATGCGCAGGCGGCAGGCTCCGGCATAGTAGTTGCCCGGCAATGTCGTGGCACTGTTCTCGGTCAGCTCGAAGCACAGCGAACCGGGGTTGGCACCATGATCGCCAACGAATTCGCCGAGGCGATCCGGCAGGTCCGGGATGTCCAGCAACTGGGTCGGCAGGTTCACCGACACCGGCACTTCGTAGCCCGACTCACGCCACAGCGTCTGGGCCCGCAGGGTCTGCTCGAGCATGTGCCAGAGCAGCGTTTCCTGCAGGCCATGGGCCTCGATGTCGGCCATGAAACAGCCTGGCAGAAGTAGCCCCTGCTGTGGATGCAGCCAGCGTACCAGTGCCTCGGCACCAACGATGCGCCCCGTGTGCAGGGACTTCTTGGCCTGGAACCAGGCCTGCAGTTGATCTTTGTCCAGTGCTTCGGACAGAGCCGAACGGCCGCTGCGGCCGACTCCGACGTGGGACTCCACCCCCTGCCGCAGGCGTTTATCCAGGCGCGCCAGCAGGCGGCCGATGGCGCTGGGCAGAGCCGGCTTGGGCAGCAAATCGATCACCGACAGGCCAAGGCTCTGCGCCACCAGGCTGGCGCTGACCATCATGCGTCGCGAAGTCGAGCTCATCAGCGCCAGTTGCGGGCGATGCTCCAGGCGCGACAGTTGCTGAATCATCTGCACGCCGTCCATACCCGGCATCATCAGGTCGCTGAGCATCAGATCGAACTCCTCCCGCTCCAGCCAACGCAGGGCGTCTGCTCCATCGCCGGCGCCCACCAGGTATTCCACGCCTCGCTCACGGAACAGGTTGAGCAGATACTCGCGCTGGAACGGCTGGTCCTCGACCACCAGCACCCGATAGGATTGCGTGCTCATAGCTCCACCTCGAGCGCCGCCACCAGGCAGCGCTGCAGCGAGTCCAGGTCCACCGGCTTGAGCAGGCAATCACTCATGCCGGCGGCCATGCAACGCTCGCGTTCCTCGCGCATGGCATTGGCGGTGGCGCCGATGATCGGCTGCTGGCAGCCACGTCGACGCAGTTCGGCAGCCAGTTGGTAGCCGTTCAAGCGCGGCATGTTGATGTCGGTGAGCACCGCATCGAAACGTTCCGGGCGCCAGCGCTGCAGCGCCTCCTGACCGTCGGAGGCCAGTTCCACCACGCAGCCGAGCGCCTCCAACTGATCCTTGAGGATCAACTGGTTGATCACGTTGTCCTCGGCAACCAGCACACGAATACCCAGGTCGCGCACCGGTTTGGCCGGTCCCTGGCAGGCGACGGCGCTGCTTACGCAGCCCTGAGCCAGACCCAGGGCACGGCGCAACCCATCCAGGCTGTTGAGCCCCACCAGCCAGTCGCAGCCTTGCAGGCGCGGCTCGACATAACCCTCCACGGAGAGGATCACCCGGCAGCCGGGCCACTGCGGCACCGACGCCTGAGGAGCCTCCGGCAACTGCACCTCCACCAGCAGGGTGCGCTCGTCCGCCTCGGCCAGCACCTCGGGTACGGCGACCCGGGCCCGCCCGCCCCAGCGTGCGATCCAGCCACACAGGCTGTCCGCCAACTCACGCACCGGGGCCAATACTTGCACCGCGCAACCGACCAGTTCCTGGGTCTCGGTGGGCGCGGCGATACGCTCCAACGGCAGGCCGAGGCTGAAGCTGCTACCCAGGCCCGGCTCGCTGACCAGCTTCAGGCTGCCGTTCATCAGTTGCGTCAGGCGCTGGCAGATCGACAGTCCCAGGCCCGTGCCGCCAACCTGGTGCACCGAACGGCGCACCTGGTAGAAAGGCTCGAACAGGCGGGCCTGCTCCTCGGTGCCGATTCCCGAGCCGGTATCGGTGACCTGCCAGGTCAGCATCATGCGCTCGGCATCCGCTGCGCCAGCCTTCACCCGCACTACGATACGTCCGCTATCGGTGAACTTCACCGCATTGCTCAGCAGGTTGTTGAGGACCTGCCGGATGCACGCGGCGTCGCCACGCATCCGCGCCGGCAGCTCCGGGTCAAGGCAGGCGTATATCTGCAGGCCCTTGGCCTGGGCCGCGGCGGCAAAGGACTGAACCGCGTCCTCGGTCAGTTCCACCGGGGAAAACTCCACCGGCTCCAGGTCCAATTGCCCGGCTTCGATCTTGGATACGTCGAGCACATCGCTGATCAATTGCAGCAGGGTCGACGAGGAGCGCTGGATAGCCTGCAGATAGCCGGTCTGCTGCAGGTCCAGCTCGGTACGGCCGAGCAGTTCGAGCGTACCGAGCACCCCGTACAGGGGCGTGCGGATCTCATGGCTCATGGTGGCCAGGAACAACGTCTTGGCCTCGTTGGCAGCATCGGCCAACTGCTTGGCACGGGCCAGCTCCGCCTCGGTCTGCTTGCGCGCGCTGATGTCGCTGAAGGCACAGAACAGTACGTCTTCGCCCTTGTAGCGAGTGGTCGCGTAGCAGAGGTAAAGATGCAACCCGGCCTCGGTCTCGATCTCCTCCCCGGTCGCCTCGCCAGACCCGGCGAAAGCACGGGAAATCCAGCGCGGCCCCTCGCGGGCGATCACCCGGCCATCACCCAGCCACTGCTTCGCCTGCGGATTCTCCAGCACCACCGCGGCATCGACACGGCGCAGCACGCACAAGGCCACAGGCGCCGTCTGGATCACCGCGCGGGAGAAGGCCTCGCTCTCCTTCAGTGCCTCGAGGCGCTGCTGCGCCGGCCGGATCAGCCGCTGGTCGATACGCCGCCCCAGCCGGTACAGCAACATGCCGACGCTCAGCGCCAGGCTGAAAGCCAGCACCAGAGGCAACCACAACGCCACGAGCAACTGCCCGATGCCCAGGTAATAGACCAGCATCCAGTTCGAGGCGCCCAGGTGCTTGAGCAGCACCATGCGCTGCGGTAGCGGGCCGTAGCCGGTGATGTCGAAGCTGTCGCCATCCCAGAGCGTACGAAGGGCATCGACCTGGGTGCTCCCGGCGTCGCTGGCGAAAACGACCTGATGTCGCCGGTCGAGAAGCAGGTACTCGCCGGCACCCGCCCCATGCAACACCGCGTCGAGGTCGTCACCACGGATCTCCAGCCCCAGCCAGCCGGCATCATGGCCGTCGCCCAGGGGCTCGAACAGGAACAACCGGCGCTCGCCGTCCTCGGCGTCTGCCAGCCAGTGCACGCGCACCGCCGGCGCCGTCGACGACGCCTGGCGTAGCGCTTCGAGCACTGCCACGGGCAATGGCGATTCGGGCATGCCGGTAGGGATCAGGCGGTCGACCACCGGGCGCGCGCCAGCCTCGACGACGTACAGCAGCCCCAGGCGCTTGTCCTGCAGCTCGGCGAGGTCGCGGGCGGAAAGCAGCAGCCCCTGGCCGGCATTCAACGACAGGATCGTCGGCACGTGTTCCTGCCCGCGGCTCAGGGCCTCGCCGACCAACGTCCTGCCCACCGATACGGGCATCACGTTGCGGCTGAGATGGTCAATCAACGACTCACGATGGCTCAGGTACAGCTGGGCCTCGTACATGGCGGCGTTCATGGTGCGGCGCCTGAGCGACACTTCGTGGTTGAACGCCATGCTCAAGGCGAACGCCAGGCTGCACAGCAGGCAGAACATCAATGCGCAACTGAGCATGCGCAGTAGCTTGCGCGCAGCGCTGGGCGTGGAGAAACCGGCATCGAGCGGCTGTAGGAATTGCTTGAGTTTCATGCCGCCAGCATGTCGGCATGGTGCCACCCCCTCTATCAGACGATTCTAATTGTGACGTCCAGCACATGTAACGAAAGCAGCCCTCAGCCCTCCAGCAACCCGCTGGCCCGCTGCACCCGCCGCTCGATGGCCGCCTCCAGCACCCACTGGCCGCGCCCGGCGCTGGCCAGGCTGAACCAGCTGCGCGCGCGGGTGATGCCGGTGTAGACCAGCTCGCGGGTGAGGATCGGGTTGAGCGCGTCGGGCAGCACCAGGGCGGCGTGGGTGAACTCCGAGCCCTGGGACTTGTGCACGGTCATGGCGAACACCGTTTCCACCGCCTGCAGGCGGCTGGGCAGCACCCACTTGATGCCGCCGCGGCCGTCGGCGAAGGCCACCCGCAGCGGCCATTTGCGCTCGCCACCCTCCTCCCGCGGCAGCGCCAGGGTGATGCCGATGTCGCCGTTCATCAGGCCCAGGCCATAGTCGTTGCGCGTGACCAGCAGCGGGCGGCCGAGGTACCAGGCGCCGCTGTGGGGCTGGATCAGCCCCTCGTCCTGCAGCAGGTCGGCGATGCGCAGGTTCAGCCCGTCCACGCCCCAGGGGCCGCGGCGCAGGGCGCAGAGCACCTGGAACTGGCCGTGGGCAGCGAGCACGCGCCCGGCCCAGGCGTCGAACTCGGCCTGGGCGGCGTCCGGCGCCGGGCGGGTGTCGCGCAGCACCTGCAGGTAGTGGCGGTAGCCCTGGGGCGGGGTCACGCCCGTGCGGGCGGCGGCGTCGAGGAAATAACGGCCGCCGCCTTCCACCACCAGTTCGCGCAGGTCCTGGTTGTCGCGGGCGTCCAGGGCCAGGCGCGCCAAGTCGGCGTAGCCCCGTTCCCAGACCGCACGCATGGCCGCCACGTCGCCGGCGTTGACCGCCTCGGCGAGCTGGCCGATGCCGCTGGCGGAACTGAAGCGGTGGCTGTGGCGGAGCATGGCCACGGCCTGGTCGAGGGGCTGGCCGTGGGCGTCGAGCAGATCATCGTCGACCTGCTCGCCGCTGACCGCCTGCAGCCAGTCGCGGGTCGCCGCGCGGTAGTGGCCCTCGCGGGCGCGGCTGCACAGTTCGCCGAGCACCGCGCCGGCTTCCACCGAGGCCAGTTGGTCCTTGTCGCCGAGCAGGATCAGCCGCGCCTTGTCCGGCAGCGCGCCGAGCAGCGCGGCCATCATTTCCAGGTCGACCATGGAGGCCTCGTCCACCACCAGCAGGTCCAGCGCCAGCGGGTTGCCGGGGTGGTGGCGGAACTGGCGGCTGTCCGGGCGGCTGCCGAGCAGGCGGTGCAGGGTGGTGACTTCCTTGGGCACCTGCTGGCGTATCTGCTCGCCGTTGGCGAAGGCGCCGAGGTCCAGGCGGTCCACGGCGTTGGCGATGGATTCGTTGAGCCGCGCCGCCGCCTTGCCGGTGGGCGCAGCCAGGCGGATGCGCAGCGGCCGCCCGCCCTCGCCGCCCAGGGCCAGGCTCTGCAGCAGCGCCAGCAGGCGCACCACGGTGGTGGTCTTGCCGGTGCCGGGGCCGCCGGTGACGATGCCGAAGGCGTTGCCGGCGGCCAGGGCGCAGGCCAGTTTCTGCCAGTCCGCCGGGGCATTCGCCTGTTTCGGGAAGAGCGCGTCCAGGGCCTGGCGCAGGGCGTCGGTCGGCAACGCCGCGCGCAGGGCCTCGCCGCGGGTCAGGCGCTGGTCGATGCCGGCGCGCACCTCGCGTTCGTACTGCCAGTAGCGGCGCAGGTACAGGCGCGAGCCGGCCAGCACCAGCGGCGTGGCGCCGGGGCCCTCGCCCACCAGGCGCGGGTCGGCCAGGGCGGCCTGCCAGGCGGCCAGGTCGAGGCCGTCGAGCAGTTCACCGGGCAGCGTCAGCGGCGTGCCTTCCAGTTCGCCGTCCGGCGGCAGCGACAGGGCGAAGCGGCTGTCGGCGAGGGTCGCGGCCAGGTCCAGGCACACGTGGCCGCGGCCCAGCTGGTGGCTGGCCAGGGCGGCGGCGAGGATCAGCAGCGGCTCGGCGTCGGGCGCCTGCTCCACCAGGAAGGCGGCGAAGGCGCGGTCCAGCTCGCGCAGCCAACCGCGCTCGGCCCATTGGCCGAGCAGTTCCAGCAGTTGCTCGCGGGTCATGCCGGCACCTCCTCGGCGTGTTGGCTGAACAGCGCTTCCAGCGCCTCCATCAGCGCCTTCGGCGGGCGTTCGTGGAACACGCCGTGCTCGCCGCCGCGCAGGAACAGGTAGAGCGCGCCGCCGACGTGGCGGTCGTAGTCGTAGTCCGCCAGGCGCGCCTTGAGCAGGCGGTGCAGGGCGAACAGGTAGAGCGCGTACTGCAGGTCGTAGCGGTGCTCCAGCACAGCCGCGCGCAGGGCCGGCGCGGTGTAGGCGGCGGCGTCGGGGCCGAGCCAGTTGGATTTGTAGTCGGCCACGTAGTAGCGCCCCTCGTGTTCGAAGACCAGGTCGATGAAGCCCTTGAGCATGCCGCCCAGTTGCGTCGGCTGCAGCGCCGGGCGCGCCTCGCCGGGCAGCACGTGGGCGCGCACGGCGGCGTCGAGGCGCGCGCTGTCGGTGGGTTTCACGGCGAACCAGAACTCCATTTCCTTCTGGTAGCTGGCCAGCGCCGCCAGTTGCACCGGCGCCGCGCCGGGCACCGCCAGTTCGGCCTGGAGGAAGGCCGGCAGCCACTGCGCCAGGGGCTCGATCCAGGCTTCCCAGCCGCGCAGCTGGCAGCGCCGGGCGATCAGGTCGCGCAGCGCCTCGGGTTGCTCCGCCACGGCGGCGAAGCCCTCGTCGGCGGCCCATTCCAGCAGGCCGTGGAGGAAGCTGCCGGGGTTGGGCCCGCGCGGGAAGGCGTGCAGGCTGCCGGCGGCCGGCGCGGCCTGGGCCAGTTCGGCCGCGGCGCTGTCGGCGTCGCCTTCGCGCAGGGTGGCCTCTTCGGCGCTGATGGGTTCGCTGGCCGGCGCCGGGGCGTCGCCTTCGGCGTCCAGGGTGGCCAGCGCGGAGTAGCTGGCGATCCACCATTTCTCCGCCACCCGCCGCTGCGGCTCGCGGGCCTGGCCGAGCTGGCCGGCGCGGGCCTCGTCGTAGGCCGTGGCGTCCACCGCCGGAACCGGTTCGATGCGAATGCCGGGGCAGCCGCCGCCCAGGGCCTGCAGGCTGCCGGCGAAGCCGTCCAGGGCGATGGCCGCGCCGCCGCCGAGCAGGTAGCCGAAGGCGCCCTTGTGCAGCTCGGGGTTCTTCGCGTTGCCCGCCACCAGCGGCGCCACGCCCAGCCACAGGGCATGGCGGGCGCGGGTCAGGGCCACGTAGAGCAGGCGCATGTCCTCGCCCAGGCGTTCGTCGTTGGCCAGGCGGTAGGCGGCCTCGGCCAGGTCCTTGCCGCGCGCCAGCTCGATCACCTTGCCGTCCTCGCCCTGGAAGCTGGGCGGCGTCTGGCTCTTGCCGTCCAGCTCCTTCCAGCTGCAGATGAACGGCAGCAGCACCAGCGGGTATTCCAGGCCCTTGGACTTGTGGATGGTCACCACCTTGATCAGGTCGGCGTCGCTTTCCAGACGGAGGATTTCCTCGCTCGACGGGCTGGCCAGCTGCTCGGCCAGCACCCGCAGCAGGGCGTGCTCGCCGTCCAGCTCGGCGGCCTCGCGCTGCAGCCATTCGGCCAGGTGCAGCAGGTTGGTCAGGCTGCGCTCGCCGTCGGCGCGCCGCAGCAGCCGCGCCGGCAGTTCGAAGTCGGCCAGCAGCCGCCGCAGCATGGGCAGCACGCCCTGTTGCTGCCACTGGCTGCGGTAGTCGCGGAAGCGCATGAGCATGCCTTCCCAGAACTGTTCGTCCTGGTTCAGCCGCTCCAGGGTCTGCCAGCCCAGGCCCAGGGTGCGGGTGGCCAGGGCGCTGCGCAGCAGGGCGTCGTTGCCCGGCTCGGCGCAGGCGCGCAGCCAGTGCAGCAGGTCGCCGGCCTCGGGGCTGTCGAACACCGAGTCGCGGTCGGACAGGTAGACGCTGGCCAGGCGCCGCGCCGCCAGTTCGGCGCGCACCGCCTCGGCCTCGCTGCGCCCGCGGACCAGGATGGCGATGTCCGCCGGGCGCAGCGCGCGGCCCGTGCCATCGGCCTTGTACAGCCCGGCGCGGCCCTGCTGGGCCAGGCTCAGCCAGTGGCGGATGGCGCTGGCGGCGCCGGCGGCCATCTGCTCGCGGTAGAGCCGGCTGCCGACCACCTGGCCGTCGTTCTCCAGCTGCCAGAGGGTCAGCGCCGCTGCTTCCTCGCCGTCGATCAGCAGGCGCTCGTCGCGGCCCTTGGCGGCCACCGCCTGGAACGGCACCGGGTTGTCGCCCTGCGCGGCGAAGCGGAAGGCGCCGCGCTCGTGGCCCTCGGCGAAGGCGAAGCAGTGGTTCACCGCCTCCACCACGGCGAGGGTCGAGCGGTAGTTGGTGCCCAGGGTGTAGTGGCGCCCGGCGGTGGCGGCGCGGGCGCGCAGGTAAGTATGGATGTCGGCGCCGCGGAAGGCGTAGATCGCCTGCTTGGGGTCGCCGATCATGAACAGGCCGCAGTCGCGCGGACTCTCGGCGATGCGGTAGATGCGCTCGAAGATGCGGTACTGCAGCGGGTCGGTGTCCTGAAATTCGTCGATCAGCGCCACCGGGAACTGCAGGCGGATGCGCTCGGCCAGGTGCTCGCCGCCGGGGCCGGCCAGGGCGCGGTCCAGGCGCGCCAGCAGGTCGTCGAAGCCCAGTTCGGCGCGGCGCTGCTTCTCCGCCTCCAGGGCGCGGCTGACTTCGCCCAGGGCGTGCAGCAGCAGTTGCGGGGCGATGTCCGGCTGCTGCTCGGCGGCCTCCAGCCAGGCATCGATGGCCTGGAACGCGGCGTGCTCGGGCACCTGCGTCTTGGCCTTCACCTTGATCCGCGTCTGGCCGAAGCGGTGGAGGTTTTCCGGCGCTTCGCCGCCCAGGCTCCAGGCTTCCAGTGCCTGCAGCCAGCCTTCGAACACGGCGTCGTCGTCCTTGTTGCGGTAGCTGTTGCCGTTGAGCTGCGGGCGCAGGTCGATCAGCAGTTGGCGCAGGCCCTGGGCGTCGGCGGCCCAGGCGGCGCGGGCCTGCTGCTCCAGTTCGTCCAGGCGCGCGTAGAAGGCACCGGTTTCCTCCAGCAGCTCGCGCAGCGAGCCGGGCGCGCTCAGCGGCTGGTCGGCATAGCGGAAGCCGGCTTCCTGCTGCGCCAGCAAGGGCTGCAGCAGGCGCGCCAGGGTCTCGGGGCCGCCCTTGTAGATGTCGCCGACCACCTTCGCCGCCGGCGCCGGCAGCGGGTAGAAGTTGCGCCGCCAGTAGTCGCGCACCACTTCGGCGAGCAGTTCGCTCTGGTCGGTGATCAGGTCCTGGGTGAACAGGCTGCCGCTGTCGAAGGCGTGCTCGCGGAGCATGCGGTAGCACCAGCTGTGGATGGTCGACACGGCGGCCTCGTCCATCCATTCGGCGGCCAGGCGCAGCAGGCGCGCGCAGCCGGGCCAGCGCTGCTCCGGGTAGCTGGCGCGCAGCTCGACCAGCAGCGCGTCGTGCTGCAGCGCCGGCTCGGCGAAGCAGGCGGCGGCCTCGCCCAGGCGCGCGCGGATGCGTTCGCGCAGTTCCTGGGTGGCGGCGTCGGTGAAGGTCACCACGAGGATTTCCGGCGGGCTCAGCGGCCGGCCGAAAGCCAGTTCGCCGCCGTGGTCGAGCACCAGGCGCAGGTACAGCAGGGCGATGGTGAAGGTCTTGCCGGTGCCGGCGCTGGCCTCGATCAGGCGGCTGCCGTGCAGGGGGAATTCCAGGGCGCGCAGTTCGCGGCTCATTGGCCTTGCTCCTCGTCGTCGCGGCGTTGCAACAGCTGGTACAGCGGGCCGTAGAGGTTCTCGGCCCAGGTGGCGAATTCGCCGCTGGCGTTGAGGCTGGCGAAGTCCGGGTAGACCCGCGCCAGGGCCGGCGAGGAAGCCGCCTCGCCGCTGCTGCCGAAGCCGCCGTCATAGCGCTTGGCCGCCTCGCTGGCGGCGCGGGCCTCGTCACCGCCGGCGCCCAGCCAGGCGAAGGCCGCCTTGCAGGCCACCGGCAATGGCCGGCGCAGGCCTTCGAGCCAGGCGGTGATCAGCGCGTCCAGGTGGCCACGGGCGATGTCCGCGGACAGCGGCGGCAGTTCCAGGGTGCCGGTCTGGCTGACCAGCAGGCTGCGCACCGGCGCACCGCACAGTTGCAGGCCCAGGTGGCGCACCCAGTGGCGCACCAGGCTGTGCCACTTGTAGCCGCGGCCTTCGTGCAGCTTGCCACTGACCAGCTGCACGCTGGCCCACTGGCCCTCGGCGTTACGCCGCAGGCCGCCGAGCCAGTCGCCCAGCTCCACGCCGCTGGCCGCGTGGCTGTGGATAAGCTCGCGCTGGCCTTCCTCGGCCTCGCTCCAGTGCTCCAGCTCCTCGCGGTAGCGCGTCAGCAGTTCGCCCAGCGGCGCGCTCAGCTGGCGGGCGCTGAAGGCGCCGAAGGCCGCCAGCGGCAGGCGCCCCTCGCCGCGCAGGCGCGCCAGCTGCCCCTCGATGCGGCCGGGCAGTTCGCCGTCGGCCCAGTGCTGCTCGATCCACGGGCGCAGGCGCTCGCACAGTTCGAACTGCAGCTGCCAGACCTGCAGGCCGTCGAGGGCGAAGGTTTCCTCGTCGTGGCCGGTCAGGTCTTCCTCGGCGAAGCGCACCTTCAGGCGCTGCTGGAAGAAGGCGTTGACCGGGCTGGCGAGGAAGTCGGCGAGCACGCGCAGGCCGATGGGCGCGTCCGGCAGCAGTTCGGGCAGCGGCGCCTCGGCCTGTTCCGCCGGCTCGTCGTCGCGGTGCACCTCGCGCCATTCGCGGGCGTAGGTGTAGAAGCCGTCGACTCCCTCGCCCCGGCCTTCGAAGTAGCGGCGGCTGAAGGGTTGCAGCGGGTGTTCGGTGGTCAGCGCGTGGAGCAGCGCCTTGCCGTCGCCAGGCTGGCCGGCCAGCGACCAGCCGGCCGCCAGGTGGTCGCGCAGCTGGCCGATCAGCACCGAGGGCGGGCGCTCGCTGTTGTCGCGGATGCTGCGGCCCACCCAGCTGACGTAGAGCTGGTCGCGCGCCGAGAGCACGGCTTCGAGCAGCAGGTAGCGGTCGTCCTCGCGCCGCGAGCGGTCGCCGGGACGGTAGTCGTTGCGCATCAGGTCGAAGTCCAGCGGCGGCTGCTGGCGCGGGTAGTCGCCGTCGTTCATGCCCAGCAGGCAGACCACGCGGAAGGGAATGGCGCGCATCGGCATCAGCGTGCAGAAGCTCACCGCGCCGGCCAGGAAGCGCTGGTTCAGGCCGCCGGCGTCGAGGCCGCCGAGCCAGGCCTCGCGCACCACCGACAGCGGCAGCGGTTCGCCGAAGGCGGCGCGGCCGCAGGTTTCCAGCCAGCGTTCGAGCAGTTGCAGCAGTTGCTGGCGCAGCAGTTCGTCATGCTCGTCGCGGGTCAGGAAGAAGTCGTCGAGCAGCTGGCGCAGGCGCTCGCGCCAGACCTCCGGCGGCGCCGGCTCGGCCAGGCGCTCGCAGGCCTCGGCCAGGCGTTGCAGCAAGCCGGCCAGGGGGCCGAGCACGGCGGCGTCCAGGCCGCCGATCTCGGCGTAGGGCTGGATGCCCTGGAAGGCCTCGCCCTCGCCCACCGCGAAGCCCAGCAGCATACGCCGCAGGCCGAAGCGCCAGGTATTGGCCTCTTCGGCGGCGGGCAGGCCGAGGTCTTCGCGCTGCTCGCCGTCCAGGCCCCAGCGCACCCCGGCGCCGTCGATCCAGCGTTGCAGCAGCGGCAGGTCGGCCTCGCCGATGCCGAAGCACGCGCGCAGGGCGCCGACGTCCAGCAGGTCGAGGATCTCGCTCACCGCGAAGCGGCTGTCGGGCAGCTGCAGCAGGTGTTCCAGGGCCACCAGCAGCGGCTCGCGGCCACGCTGGCCCTGGTCGGCCAGGGTGAAGGGGATGAAGCGCCGGTCGTCGCGCCCGAGCTGGCCGAACACCGCCTGGATGTGCGGCGCGTAGGCGTCGATGTCGGGGACCATGACGATGACGTCGCGCGGGCGCAGCGTAGGGTCGGCGTCGAAGCGCGCCAGCAGCTGGTCGTGCAGCACCTCCACCTCGCGCTGGGCGCTGTGGGCCAGGTGGAAGCGGATGGAGCGGTCCCGCGCCGGCTCCAGGGCCGGCCATTGCGCGCGGGTCTCGGCCAGCGGGCGCAGTTCGAGGATGTCGTCCTGCAACTGGCCGAGCAGGTGCGCCGGCGACTCTTCGCTGAACAGGTCGATGCGCCCGCCGCTGACCTCGCCGAAGCGGCTGCGGTAGCTCTCGGGGTTGTCGTACTGGTCGAGCAGGTTGATGTAGTCGCGGCCCTGCTTGCCCCAGGCCGCCAGCAGCGGCTGGGCGTACTGGTGCTGGAGGTCGTCGTCCAGTTGCAGCGGCACGCCGGGGCGGCGCTGCTGGCGGCGGTATTCGTGGCGCAGCAGGTCCTTGTCGGCGACGATGTCGGCCCAGTGGTGGCGGCAGGGGTTGTGCACGCACAGCAGCACCTGGGCCACCTGCGCCAGCGCGGCCAGGGCCTCCACCGTCTGCGCCGGCATGGCGGAGATACCGAATACCACCACCCGGCGCGGCAGCCCCTTGGGCGGCGCGCCTTCGCGCAGGCGTTCGAGGAAGCGCCGGTGCACGCCGGCGCGGCTGCCGGCCAGGCCGTCCTCGCCCACCTCCGCCAGCAGGGCGCGCCACAGCTCGGCCTGCCAGCGTTCGTCGTCGTTCAGCGGGCGAAGGTTGCCGCCGGCGGTGCGCAGCTGGTCGCGGTGCTCGCTCCAGTCCTCCAGCCAGTCGGCGCGGTACACCTGGTACTGGTCGAACAGGTCGGCCAGGCGCTCGGCCAACTGGTAGCGCTTGCGCAGGTCGGCGTCGTCGGCGAGGAAGCGGCGCAGGGCCTGGAACTCCTCGCGCGCCAGGAGGGTCGGCAGCAGGCGCATCAGGCGCCAGGTGAGCGGCGCCTTGTCCAGCACCGAGACTTCCGGCACCTGGTCCTTGCCCAGCGCGCCGCGGTAGGCGCGCCAGAGGAACTGCGCGGGCAGCTGCACGTCCAGCGCCGCGGTGATGCCGCAGCCGCCGTCGGCGACGTCGCGGCCCAGGGCCAGTTTCAGCCACTGGGCGATGCCGTTGCTCTGCACCAGGATGGTTTCGCTTTCCAGCGGCGCCAGCGGGTAGCGCGCCATCCAGGCCACCAGCAGGTCGCGCAGCGCCTCGGGGTGGTTGCCGTGGATGACCATCAGGCCGGGGCTCAGGGCTTCGCTCATGGTTTCTCCAGGTTTGCCGGGGGGCCCGGCAATTTGAGCAGAAGCCGGGGTGGGGTGGGGGGGTTTTCCCAAGATGGGGGATTGTATCGGGGTGGGGCGACGTTCTGTGTCGCGAAGCGCGTGCTTTGGCTGGGGCAGGTGTAGGGCGCATAACGCCTACGGCGTTATCCGCCGTTTGACCTCGACCCCAGGCGCGCTTCGGGTTGGGCCACGAAGCACCTGCTTCCGGGCACTCCGGACTCGACCGCGAAGCCGGGCATAAGCTCTGTGAAACGGCGGATAACCGCGAACGGTTATTCGCCCTACGCCAAGGCTGGGCCAGGCGTAGGGCGCATAACGCCTACGGCGTTATCCGCCGTTCGACCTCGATCCCAGGCGCGCTTCGGGTTGGGCCACGAAGCACCTGCTTCCGGGCACTCCGGACTCGACCGCGAAGCCGGGCATAAGCTGGGTGAAACGGCGGATAACCGCGAACGGTTATTCGCCCTACGCTGGACGCGAATCACCCCGCCCCAGGTACTCTTCCACCTCCTCCGCCAACCACTGGGCGAACACCGCCACCTTGGTCCGCGTCTCCTCCCGCTGTGGCCACACCAGCCAGTAGGGGTAGGCGTAGGGCGCGCTGACCTCGCCCAGTTGCACCAGTTCGCCGCGGGCCAGGGCGCCGGCCACCAGGCTGCGGCGTTCGACGCTTATGCCCAGGCCCAGGCGCAGGGCTTCCACCACCAGGTTGGAGTCGTTGACGGTGAACAGGCCGTCGCCTTCGGGCAGCGCCACGCCCGCCGCCTGGCACCAGGGCAGCCAGGACTCGAAGCCGTGGATCAGCGGGCCGGCGAGGATCTGCTGCGGCGTGCGCGGCAGGCGCCCGCCGTTGAAGTGCGGGGCGCAGACCGCCAGCAGTTCGTCGTCGAACAGGCGTTGCTGGGCCAGGCCCTCCCAGTGCCCCTGACCGATGCGGATGGCCACGTCGGCCAGGCCCTGGCGCAGATCGATCACTTCCAGGCTGGCCAGCAGGCGCAGGCGGTATTCGGGATGGCGTTCGCGGAACGCCGGCAGGCGCGGCAGCAGCCATTGCTGGGCGAAGGACGGCAGCACCGCCACCACCAGTTCCCCCTCGCTGGGCCGCGCCCGCGCCAGGCGCGTGGCTTCGGCTATGTCGCGCAGGGCGCGGCGCACCTGCAAGGCGTAGAGGCGGCCCTCCTCGCTCAGGCGCAGGCCGCGGCCCTCGCGCTGCAGCAGGGTGACGCCGAGCAGTTCCTCCAGCTGGCGCACCTGCTGGCTGACCGCCGAGTGGGTGACGTGCAGCTCGGCGGCGGCCTGGGTCACGCTGCCGAGCCGGGCCACGGCCTCGAAGCTGCGCAGCGCGGACAGGGGTGGATAGGCGCTCATGTAAGTTCTGCTAACCCTTGCAGTTATAAATCGTCGATTTTTTCCGGCCTTTCCAGCCGCTAGATTTAGCGACAACAGCGCAGCCATGCGGCCTTCTCGGCCGGCCACCCCATGTAATCTCCAATAACAGGATGCCTCCATGCAACTGATCGGAATGCTCGACTCGCCCTACGTCCGCCGCGTGGCCATCAGCCTGCGCCTGCTGGACGTCGACTTCAGCCACCGCTCGCTCTCGGTGTTCCGCCACGTCGAGGAATTCCGCGCCATCAACCCGGTGGTCAAGGCGCCCAGCCTGGTGCTGGACGACGGCCAGGTGCTGATGGATTCGAGCCTGATCATCGACCTGGCCGAACACCAGGCCGGGCGCAGCCTGATGCCCGCCGAGCCGGCCGAACGGGTGCGCGCCACGCGCCTGCTGGGCCTGGCCCTGGCGGCCTGCGAGAAGGCCGTGCAGCTGTACTACGAGCTGCAGCGCGACGAGGCCCGCCGCGACGCCGCCTGGTACGCCCGGGTGGACCAGCAGCTGCGCGCCGCCTGCGCCGGCCTGGAGCTGGAGCTGCTGACGCAGCCGCTGCCGCGCGACGGCCGCCTGGACCAGGCCGGCCTGACCTCCGCCGTGGCCTGGACCTTCATCCAGCTGGTGCACGCCGAACGCGTGGCCGCCGGCGACTACCCGGCCCTGCGCGACTGGACCGCCCATGCCGAGACACTGGAGGCGTTCAAGGCCTTCCCGCCGGTGTGAGGCCCGCGCGGGCGCGTCCACACTTCACCGATATTGCACTCAAACAGCAATAACATTCATTGGATATGGATCGTCACGCTGTCTAGGATGGCCGTCGGCCTCGCCCCTGCGACAGAACGCCGCTCGACCAACCATAAGGAAGCGCCCGCCCGACCGGCCCCAGGCCGGAATCGTGATGCGCGGTGCCTGCGTGACATGCATCCATTGACTGCCCCCCTTCCCGGCGCCTCCCGCGAGGTGCCGCGATGAAAGCCGCTGCCTTCGGTTCCTGGCTGCACCGCCTGGCGCCCTGCGCCGGCCCCTCGTCCAACCGCGACTGGCTGCGCGCCGTGCTCGGCTGCGGGTTCGCCCTGGGCCTGTGCATGCCCTTGTGCGCCTGGCTGTTCGGCGTCGACACCATGCTGCGCATCGGCCCGCCGCTGGCCGCCTCGGCCCTGCTGGCCATCGCCGTGCCGTCCAGCCCGCTGGCGCAGCCCTGGTCGCTGCTGGGCGGCAACCTGGTGGCGGCGCTGGTGGGCCTGCTGCTCGGCCACTGGCTCGGCCACAGCTGGCCGCAGGCGTCGCTGTCCATGGTGGTGGCGGTGCTGCTGATGCTCGGCCTGCGCTGCCTGCATCCGCCGAGCACGGCCATGGCCTTCAGCCTGGCCGTGGGCGGGCCGCTGGTGGACCAGCATCTGCTGCACCTGCTGCTGCCGGTGGGCGTGGCCTCGCTGGCGCTGATCGGCGTGGCCCTGGTCTACAACAACCTCACCCGCGCGCCCTACCCACGCAAGCTCGCCGTCCCGGCCAGCAACCCGCACCTGACCGCCGACCCGCTGCCCGGCGAGCGCCTGGGCCTGCATGCCGACGACCTGGAAAGCGCCCTGGCCAGCGCCGGCGGCTTCGTCGACGTCACCCCCGAGGACCTCGAACGCCTGCTGCTGGCCGCCGAGAAGCACGCCAGCGAGCGCCTGCTGGGCGGCATCCGCGCGCGCGACATCATGTCCCGCGACATCCGCTCGGTGAGCCCGGACGCGCGCATCGAGGAAGCCTGGGGCCTGCTCGACAAGCACCACCTCAAGGCCCTGCCGGTGCTCGACCGCGGCCACCTGGTGGGCATCCTCACCTTGAGCGACCTGTTCCGCGGCCAGCGCCGCCTGCGCTCGCCCTTCGGCCAGCGCGTCGGCAACCTGATGACGCACCGCGTGCAATCGCTGCGCGAGGACGCCCAGCTGCCGGAGCTGATCCAGCTGCTCTCCGACCAGGGCCGCCACTGCCTGCCGGTGGTCGACGGCGCCGGCCGGCTGGTCGGCATGCTCAGCCAGACCGACCTGATCGCCGCCTTCCGCCACCTCTGGCTGCAGCCGCAGGTGCAGGCCGAGCGCGCCTTGCAGGTGGCGGTCTAGGCCTCGTAGTCCCAGCGCTGCGACCAGTCGATGTCCCCGGCCACCACCTCGCGGAGGATGGCCAGGGCGTTCTGCAGCGCCGGCGAATCCTTCTCGCGGGAATACACCAGGTAGGTCGGGTAGATGAACTCCGGCGCCAGCGGCACCCGCTCCAGCACCCCGGCCTTCAGGTAGCTGTGCACCACCCGCGTGCGGAAGTAGCCGCTGCCGCCGCACTGCAGCAGGTGCTGCAGGGCCAGCGGGCCGAGGCTGAAGCTGGTGGCGGCGTGGGCCCGGTCGGGCAGCGCGGCGTCGTGCTGGCGGCGGAATTCCTCGCCCCAGTCGATGTAGATGTAGGGCTCCGGCTGCTGCGTCGAGCGCACCAGGATCAGCTTCTCCTCCAGCAACTGCTCCACCTGCATGCCCGGCCAGTAGTCCGGGCGGTAGACCAGCGCGGCGTCGAGCACGCCCAGCTCCAGCTGCTTCTGCAGGCGCTCGCCGCTGCCGATCTCGGCGTGCAGGGCCAGGGCCGGCATGCGCTGGCGCAGGCGCACCGTCCAGGCGAGCATCAGCGGGTTGCTCAGGCTCAGCTCGCCGCCGATGTTGAGCACCTCGCGGTAGCCCGCCGGCAGCGGCAGGTCGCGGCGCGCCGCGTCCCAGGTCTGCACCAGCTGGTTGGCGTAGCCGAGGAAGCGCTCGCCGTCATCGGTCAGCCGGGCACCGGCGCGGCTGCGCTGGAACAGCCGGCAGCCCAGTTGCGTCTCGAGGTTGTGCACCCGCGCGGTGACCGTGGTCTGGGTCACGTGCAGGCGCTGCGCGGCGGCGACGAAGCTGCCGCCACGGGCGATTTCCAGGAAGGTGCGCGCCAGTTCGATGTCCATGGGAAGCGGTCACGGCGGGGGATGCCGCAGTCTAGTCGAAGTCCAGTTCCTCGTGGCGTTGGCGGGTGAAGCGCAGCAGCCAGAGGCAGATGAGGAAACCGCAGGCGGCCAGCAGCGCGGCCACCAGGAAGATGCTGGCGTAGTCCGAGTGCGCGGCCACCGCGCCCATCAGCGGGCCGGCCAGGCCCAGGGCCAGGTCGAAGAACAGCGCGTAGGCGCCCAGCGCCGAACTGCGGCTGGCGGCGGGGATGCGCAGCACCGCCTCGACGCCCAGCGCCGGGTACACCAGCGACAGCCCGGCGCCGGTCAGCGCCGTGCCGAGCAGGGCGAAGGCCGGGCTCGGCGCCTGCCACAACAGCAGCAGGCCGGCGCTTTCCACCAGCAGGCAGAGCACCGCCACGTTGAAGCCGCCGAAGCGGTTGATGGTCCAGGACAGCAGCAGCCGCGCGCCGACGAAGCTGATGCCGAACAGGCTCAGGCACCAGGCCGGGTCGGCCCAGCCGCGGCTGCCGTAGTAGAGGGTGATGAAGGTGGCCAGGCTGCCGAAGCCGATGGAGCCCAGGGCCACGCACATACCGTAGGGCAGTACCCGGCCGAGCACGGCGAAGAAGGCCATGCGCGTGCCGGCGATGATCGGCGCCGGCGCCTTGCCGCGGGCCAGCAGCAGGCCCAGACCGGCCAGCGCCAGGATGCCGGCGCCCAGGCTCCACAGCCCCAGCTGCGCGGCCATGCCCACGCCCAGCGGCGCGCCCAGGGCGATGCCGCCGTAGCAGACGATGCCGTTCCAGGAGATCACCCGCGCGGTATTCTGCGCGCCGACCCGGGCGATGCCCCAGCTCGCGGTGCCGATGCCCATCAGGCCCTGGGCGAAGCCGATCAGCAGGCGGCTGCCCAGCAGCAGCGCCAGGCTCACCCAGGCCAGCGCCTGCAGGCTGGTGGCCAGCAGCACCAGCGCCCCGCCGCCGGCCAGGCTGAACAGGCCGTAGATCACCGCGCGCTTGGCTCCCAGGGTGTCGGTCAGGCGCCCGGCCAGCGGCCGCGAGGCGAGGGTCGCCAGGTACTGCGCGCCGATCACCAGGCCGGCGGTGGTGGCGTCGAAGCCCAGGTCATGGTGGACGAAGCCGGGCAGCACCGGCAGCAGGAAGCCGATGCACAGGAACAGCAGGAAGGTGAAGCTGACGATCGAGACGATCTGCAGGGTGACGGCGTGCGGACGCTGCTCGGGAGAGCTCATGAAGAACGGGCCTGGCGCGAGGGGATGTCAGGGACTGCGCCATCATTGCCCGGCGCCGGGAAAATTGAAAGCCACCTATCGATTCCGCGGCCGACCGGCCCGCGCCGAACGCCTATAGTTGATGCACGACCGACCACAGGAGGCCCGCCATGGACACCACACCCCACACCTTCGCCGAACTGTTCAAGCAACTGGGCCTGCCCAGCGGCCGCCAGGAGATCGACGCCTTCCTCGCCGCGCACCGCCTGCCCGCGAACCAGGCCCTGGCCGACGCGCCCTTCTGGAACGAGGCCCAGGCGGCCTTCATCCGCGAGGCCCTGGAAGAGGACTCGGACTGGGCCGAGGAAGTCGACGAACTGGCCGCGCGGCTGTCCCACTGAGCGCCGGGCGGCCTTTGACGGCGACTCCCATCTGCGGCCTAATGCACGCCCCCGACCGCCACCGCCGACCATGTCCGAGAAGCCGTTTTCCGCCGCCCAGCACCGCGCCAGCACCCTGCACCTGCCGGCCGGGCCCTGGTCGACGGTGCTCGACTGCCTGTGCGCGCGCTTCCCGGCGATCCCCCGCCAGACCTGGCTGCAGCGCCTGGCCCGCGGCCGCGTGCTGGACGCCGAGGGCAAGCCGCTGGACGCCAGCACACCGCACCGCGAGGGCCTGCGCGTGCACTACTTCCGCGAGGTGGAGGCGGAAACGCCGATCCCCTTCGAAGAACGCATCCTGCACGTCGACGAGCACCTGGTGGTGGCCGACAAGCCGCACTTCCTGCCGGTGACGCCCTCCGGCCAGTACGTCGAACAGACTCTGCTGGCGCGCCTGGCCCGGCGCCTCGGCAACCCGCTGCTGGTGCCGCTGCACCGCATCGACCGGCCCACCGCCGGGCTGGTGCTGTTCTCCGCCAACCCGGCCAGCCGCGCGGCCTACCAGGCGCTGTTCCGCGAGCGGCGCATGCACAAGCGCTACGAGGCCATCGCCCCGCCGCTGCCGCAGTTGGACTTCCCCCATGTGCGGCGCAGTCGCCTGGTGGACGGCGAGCCCTTCATCCTCATGCGCGAGGCCGAGGGCGCGATCAACAGCGAAACCCGCATCGAGGTGCTGGAGCGCCGCGAGCACTGGTGGCGCTACGCGCTCTACCCGGTGAGCGGCAAGCGCCACCAGCTGCGCGTGCACATGGCCGCCCTGGGGGCGGCGCTGCGCAACGATCCGCTTTATCCACAGCTGCTGCCGGAAGAGCAGCGGCGCAGCGACGACTATTCCCGCCCGCTGCAGTTGCTGGCCCGGCACCTGGCCTTCGACGACCCGCTGACGGGCCGGCCGCGGCAGTTCGACAGCCAGTTACAGCTGGACTGGTGAGCCGGGTCTTTCATCGATTTCATCAATAGTCGAAAGCAGGAAGTTCCATTTCCGTTGATGGTGGCCGTTGCGTTTTCATAGCTCCGTCCCCCACTGACGGAACGCAAGGAGCCCGCCATGAGCTATACCGCGAAGTCCTTCTCGGCGCTGGTCAACGCCCTGCGCGCCAATGGCATCACCCGCCCGGAGCAGATGGCCCGGCAGCCCTTCCGCAACGCCCAGGGCTACTGGTCGGCGGAGGTGAAGGCATGAACATGAACGCACGGCATGCTCTTCAATCGCCGCTGGGCGAGGATGGGTCGGTGTTGTTCTATCTGCTGGCGGTGGCCTGGTTGTTGTGTTCGGGGGTTTGAACGAGTGGGCTTTGGCCTCTCGCACCGCCCACCTCGCTATTCCCGCGAACGTGGAAAGCCAGTGGCTTGGGGGCTTGGTGTAGCGCGCCGCTCCGAGACTGCGGAGATTTTTTGTTTCGCCCCCTCGGGCGAGTCCCTTTTGTCAAACGCCACAAAAGGAACCAAAAAGGCTTGCCCCGCATACGGGCCCGACAGAGTCGGGCTACCCTCGCGAACTCCCCCGCCACGGAGGCCCGCCCCGAGGGTACGTCCCTGTAGCCCATCGGGGCTCTCGCGACATCCATGTCGCATGACCTCCTGAGCGCCGGTTTCGCTCGGCCTTCTGAAGGGGC